>JAYSVR010000609.1:0-9492 GCA_043718445.1 Acidobacteriota bacterium
CAGACTCCCTAAGCTCGCCTTAGAGCCGTTTGATAAAGCTCTTGCCAGGAAGCTCGCGGATTCTATCTTTCATCTCTAAGCCAAGCAAAGCCGTCATCAGTGCGGTCGGTTGCATCAATGAAGACAAAAGCAATTGGTCAATGTGGGCGGGCACATCGGCTGAGAGCAAGTCGAAAACTTTCTGTTCGTCGCCAGAAAGTTCGACCGCCGCGAACATCGGTTGCGCAGCAGCAAACGAACGCTTTTTCTTCTTGCCGGTTTCGGCAGGACGCTCAACACCCAACAGCTTTTCTTTCAGAGGGCGCGGCAGCTCTTCGATCACGTCGCGCGCTTGTTGCACAAGTTTGGCTCCATCCTTGATGAGGTAATTCGGGCCGAACGAAGTTTGCGAAGTGATATTGCCCGGCACGGCAAAAACTTCGCGGCCTTGTTCGTTGGCAAGCCGCGCCGTGATAAGCGAACCGCTGTGTTCGGCGGCTTCGACGACCAACACGCCGAGGCACAAGCCGCTCAAGATGCGATTGCGATAAGGAAAGTTTTGCGGCAATGGCGGCGTACCCAACGGGAACTCACTCAGCACTGCGCCGTGCGCGATGATCTCGTCTTGCAACTTGCCGTGTTCTTTGGGGTAGGTTATTTCGAGTCCCGTGCCGACGATGGCAATGGTGAGGCCGTTGGCTTCGAGCGCGCCGCGATGCGCTGCGGCGTCAATGCCGCGCGCCATACCTGAAATGATCGTGATGCCTAACGCAGCGAGTTCGCGCGCCAGCATTTGCGCCACGTTAACGCCGTAAGTCGAACAGCGCCGCGAACCGACTACGGCGAGACACGGTTGCGCATTAGCCTTCGCCAAATCGCCGCGCACATACAAGGCAATCGGCGGGTCATGAATCTCGCGCAACAGTTCGGGGTAATCGTCGTCTTCGAGCGTAATGACCTGCGCGCCCAACGCTTCGAGCCGTTCCATCTCGCCCGCCGCCTTTTCCAAAATAGACGAGTCTTTCAACTCCTGAATTGTGTCAGGTTTTAGTTTGTGTTTTTGGAGCGCGAGCCGCGAAGCCGCAAACACCTGCGCGGGCGTGCCGAACTCGGCAAGCAAGTCGTTGGCAGTACGCGGGCCGATGCCGCGTACCATGTTGAGTGCAATCCAATCTGATAAATCCGGTCGCATGGGCTGAACCATCCTCCTGAGGGTTAGTGCAAAAGCGGGCGGATTATAGATGACGCCTCGCACGGAACAAAAACCTCCGCCGTATTGGGGTTTACGAAGTCAAAGTTGAAAGCGGGCATTCAGTTTAGGGCGTATCTGCGGCTCTGCCGCCGTGATGTGCGGAAAGGCTTCGCCTTTCCGCAGTCGCTTGCCATTCTCTCGGGCTATGCCCGCCTTGTCCTCTTGGCTGGGCGACGCTGGGGGCATAGCCCCATTGAGGATTAACCGCTTGAGGAAAGGCATAGCCTTTCCTCACATCACTGCGGCGAAGCCGCAAAAGCAAAGAAGTCCATCAACTTTCACTTCGTACACCCGCCGTATTGCCCTGCCGCCGCCTCGCACGTATATTCCCCGCCGCAGCCATTCATCGTTGCCCGCTGGCTGCCATTAACCAACAATTTTCCTACGACTTGGCATGGAACCTTTCTCTACCATTCTCGGCGCGCTGCTCGGCGACCTTTTCAAAGATGGCGTCAAAGCGTTGGCGAGTGACAAAATCAAACAATGGCGCACGCGGTTCGCGCAACTCAAGCCTGGTGACAAACAGGCAGTGCAACGCGCCGTGTTGACGGCTTATTGGCAAGCCGTCTTGCACGTATTCGCCGCCCGCGCGCGCGAACTAAACCTCGGCATCGAAGCCTTGCTTATACGCGAAGGAGTGTTTGACGCCTTTGCCGGAGGCTTCCAATTGGCGCAATACGCGCTGGATGCGAGCCTGCCGTCGCCCATGATTTCGAATACGGGTTGGCAGCGCGTCTTTGAACCGCTGAAGCGTCTGCTCAACCCTGCGTCTGCGGCGGGACAATTGCGGTTGCCGCCCGCGCCTGACGAACGCGAGTGGTTACCGCGCGCCATTCTCAAAGTCTTGAGCCATCTCGCCACCATCCGCACGACCGAAGCCACGCTGCCTGAACTGCCCGCCGATGACGAGCTTGAACGTTTGCTCGCGCGTCCGTTCACGCACGACGACGCGCGCGAGCTTGAACTGCGCGCCGCGTTGCTCAACCGCGTTATCGCCGACATAGAGAAACTGTGCGGTGACTTGCCTGGCGAAGCCCTCATCGCGGCCTTGCAAAGCGATTGGCACAAATGTTTTCGCGTTGCCTTGCACGCCGCGCTCGCCCCCGGTCAGGCCGCGACACACACACACCTAAATCAGCAAGTCGCTGAAATTCTCTGTCGCTTGCAAGACAACCCCGCCGTCACGCCCGACGCCTTGCGCGCCGCGCTCGCGCTCAACAATCAGGCGCTCATTCAACATCTTGACGACATCACCGAACGCTTGCAGCAACGCGATTACGCCGACGAAGCGCAAATCTGGCTCGCGCCTTTATTCGCCACCGCGCAGAACCTTGAACAAGCCTTTGCTGCCTTGCCTGCTTTCATTCAGCAAGACGGCGCGCAGACGCGCGGCGAAATGCACGGACGCTTCGATGAGTTGGAGGCCAAACTCGGCAACACGCCTGACGCACCCAGCGTGCCACGCGCTGTCGAAGAGAATTATTTGCACTGGTTGCAAAACGAATTGCAGGAAACCGTTTATTACACCAAGTTGAGCGGCAGCATTGAGAAAAGGCGGGACAAGCCAGCGATCAATTCGTTGTTCAGGCATTGGAAACACGACCAGGAAAGTTCATTCGCAACGTATGAATCCGAAGACGCGCTGCAAGGAATGGGTAATTTGCGCCGCGTCATATTGTTGGGCGATCCCGGCAGCGGCAAGACGGTGACGCTGGCAAAGCTGGCGGCGGATTTGGCGGCAGAAGCCTTGCAAAACGCCAGCAAACCATTGCCGCTGTTCATCAGGTTGGGCGGTTGGGTAGAGGCGAATCAGGCTTTGCCAGATTACATTGCAGAATATCTGTCAGCCCCTGGGCAAGAAGTTCCACCTGATTGCGATCTCAGTCTTTATGTCGCCGCGCTGCTCGCGCAAGGGCGCGCAGCCCTGTTACTGGACGGCTTGAACGAGTTTCCGCCCGACCAGCGCCCGGTCAAATATGCCGCAGTGCGCGCCTTCATCACTGAACACGCGCGTCATCACGCTTCGTTGCTGGCGGTGGTTTCGTGCCGCGAACTCGATTATCAGGAAGTTGATCTCAAATATGACCGCCTGCTCATTCTGCCGCTTGACCCTTTGCGCATACGCGAATTCGTCACGCGCTATCTGGGGGAGGAACAGGGCGAGGCGCTGTTCTGGAAACTGGCGGATGGGAAAACACGCGAGTTTTACGACGACTTCATTGCAAAAGTCGGCGCGCCATACAAAGCCAGCTTTTGGCGCGACGAACAATTACCTGACGGTAAGCGCTGGAATTGGCATGATTGGGAAGGCGATGACGACCAGTTCAGTCGCTGGCCGGAGTGGTTGGGACATCGTGCGAAGCCTTCGAGCCTGATGAAATTGGCGAGCAACCCTTACTTGCTCTCGATGTTGACCGAACTCTTTGAGGAACGCGGCGTCTTGCCTGACAACCGCGGCGATCTGTTCCGTCTTTTCGTCAACCGCTTGATGAAACGCGAAAAGATCAGTGCTGACGATCAACGACAGTTGCTGGCTGGGCTGACTAAAGTTGCTCGCACTATGCAAATGCGCGCTGACGACGAAGGGAATGCCACTACGATCTTGTCACGTGCCGAGACGGTTGCCACGTTGGGGCTACCTTTGGGGGACGAGTTGAAAGACCAAGCAGGAAATCGCTTGCTCCGTCTCGCGCAAAGCGCCAGCTTATTGAGCCTGACCGATCCGGTGCGATTCACACATCAGTTGTTGCAGGAGTTTTTCGCCGCCCTTTGGCTGGATACGAAATTCCGCACCGGCCAATTACCGGCGGCCAATTTGTGGAAGCCCGACCGTTGGTGGCAACGCAACAACTGGGAAGAAGCCGCCATTCTGTTAGCCGGTTTGTATAACGACGATTGCAGCGACGTGATTCACTGGCTAGCCGACGCCCAACCCGAACTTGCCGCGCAATGCCTCAATCGTAGCGGTGCGCGCGTGTCCGATGCGACGTTGGAAAAGCTACGCGACAAATGGTTGCCGCGTTTGACCGACATGCAAAGCGATCCTGAACCGCAAGCCCGCGCCGCGATTGGTCGCGCGCTCGGTCGCCTCAATCTTGATGACCGCAAAGGCGTAGCCCTCACACCTGAAGGCTTGCCTGATATTGATTGGGTAGAGATTCCTGATGAAGGCGAGTTTATTTATGGCGCAGAAAAGCAGGCTGACGATCCTGAATGGTTTACTCCTGCAAAACCTCAGACCATCCCCGCCTTGCCGACGTTTTGGATGAGCCGCTATCCGGTGACCAATGCGCAGTTCCAAGCCTTCGTTGACCATCTCGCTCAACACAATGACGCAGATCGCTGGTTTGAGGGAATGGCGGCAAGCGAAGACGAACGCCGCATTGAAGAGCCTCGCTTCAATTTCTCCAATCATCCGCGCGAACGTGTGAACTGGTATCAAGCGATGGCCTTTTGCCGTTGGCTGTCTTGGCGCAAGAACAGCGGCTTTGATTTGAAACGCGTAGACACATGGGACGTCAGATTGCCGACAGAAGCGGAATGGGAACGCGCGGCGCGCGGCACAACGGGCTTGATTTATTCTTATGGCAATGAGTTCAAAAAAGAGCAAGCCAACGTTTATGACACTGGCATCGGGCAAACCAGCGCCGTTGGAATTTTCCCTGATGGCAAATCACCCGAAGGCGTATTGGATATGAGCGGCAACGTGTGGGAATGGTGTCTGAGCGAATACAAAAAGCCGGAAGTAAAACCGCAGCTTGATGCGCGCAAGGAAAAGTTGACGACGGATAAACGACGTGTCCTGCGGGGCGGCGCGTGGGACGACGATCAGGGCAGCGCGCGCGCCGTCTGTCGTAACAACGGTCGGCCGGGCGGCCGTAGCGACAGTATCGGTTTTCGGGTGGTGTTGTTTCGTCCCCCTTCTGGTCTGCTCTGATCACTGTTCTTGGGCGGTGCGCGAAGCGCAGGCGCGTATGCGCCAGCCCCCTGCGCCGCTTTGGGCGCAGGCAAATTTTTTTTTGCTTTTTGACAACAACCGTAGAGACGCAAAATTTTGCGTCTCTACTCTGGCAGTATGCGCGTATGCACGAAGCCCTGCCCCAGCACGTGTTGGCGCAAGCCCCAGGTGTCGGCATAACGAACGTGATTGATCCAGCCCTGCACCGAGGCGTCGAATTCGGCAAAGCTGATTTCATCGCTGCAATACTCATCCCAACGCGCGCGCAAGCGCCGTGTGAATTTGACGACGTTGCGCGCTTTGATAAGGCGATGGGTGGGATAAACAACGAAGCCCAACCACGGGATGCCGTGTGTGACGGGAATGACCTGCGCCGGGCCGGCGTGCATCGTCAGCCGCAAGCCCGCGAGAAAATCAACGAGACGGCGCTTCCATTCATACAACTCGCGCTTGCTGTCGCTGAACAAGGCGAAATCATCAACGTAACGCAGATAAGCCGCGCAACCCAATTCGCGCTGAACAAACCAATCGAGCGGCGTGAGATAAACGTTGCTCCAGAACTGGCTGGTCAGGTTGCCGATGGGCAAGCCGCGCGGACGATTGACGGCGAACAAATCATCACCGGGGAAATAAACCATCTCGTATTCATCAGCCAATACGCCCTCGCCGCTCTAACCCAGCCCGTGGCTACGGGCTTTCCCGCAGGGCGATTAGGCCAGTCGTTGACGACTGGTTAGACGGCGGGAAAATCTGTCAGCGCGCTTGAGCGTGCTTCCTTCATCGGCTTTAGCCGCGAGGCTTGCGGCTGAAGCCCATCAAGCCAGGACGTTAAAACGCCCTGGCGACATTCGTCCGTAACGTCACCAGCCGTGAACGACTGGCCTAACCGCCGCCGCGCTGCAAAGCCCGTTATCACGGGCTGGAAAATAACTTGTTCGTTACGCGGTCTTTCGTCTCTCGCAGGAAGCAACTAAGATGCCCGCAATTACCAGTTCAACCCAACGGAGGAGTAAAAATGAATTACCAGGAACGTATCAGCATTGATTCACGCATTCGCAGCGGCAAGCCTTGCATTCGTGGCACGCGCATCGCGGTGGCCGATGTCTTCGATTATTTGGGGGGCGGAATGTCTATTACGGAAATTCTCGATGACTTCCCTGATCTCACGGCTGAAGACATTCAGGCTTGTTTTGCTTATGCGGCCAACCGTGAGCGACGTTTAGCCGCCTTCACAACTGAAGCCCTCGCCGCCTGATGTGATCGAGCCATCCGAGTGGTTTTTGCGAACCTCAGCCGCTATAGTTTCGTTTCCCTGTCGCATCTCAAAGCCCCGACCTGATAGCGAATGAATACCCCGTCACAGTTAGTTGAACGCATTTTGGCGCATGACCTGCGTGCGGTGGCGCGTGCCATCTCGAAGATCGAAAACGAAACGCCGGATGCTGTCGAGTTGATGAAAAAGCTCTTTGCCCATACCGGACGCGGCGTGACCATTGGCATCACGGGAGCGCCGGGCGCTGGTAAGTCTTCGTTGGTTGATCGGCTGGCGGCGCATTACCGTTCGCTCGATCAATCGGTAGGCATTATTGCGGTTGATCCGTCGAGTCCTTTCACGGGCGGAGCCATCCTCGGTGACCGCATTCGGATGCAAGCGTTGGCGAGCGACCCACGGGTTTTTATTCGTTCGATGGCGACGCGGGGCAATCTGGGCGGGCTTGCGCGCGCGACCGTTGATGCGGTTGCTGTTTTAGATGCTGCTGGCTACGATAGAACTCTGGTTGAAACCGTCGGCGTAGGGCAAGACGAAGTGGACATCGTCAAGACCGCTGACGTCGTCGTCGTCACTCTCGTCCCCGGCATGGGCGACGACATTCAGGCCCTCAAAGCCGGCATCATGGAAATCGGCGACATCTTTGTCATCAACAAAGCCGAACGCGACGGCGTTGAACGCACCGAACGCGAGTTGATCGGCTTGTTGGAAATGTCTGAACGCGGAGACGGTTGGACGCCGCCGATTGTGCGTACGGTGGCGACGCGCAACGAAGGCATCGGCGCTTTTGCCGAAGCGATTGAAAAGTTCGCGGCCTTTCGGCAAACGCACGCAGATTCAATCGAACGCCGCGCCAGCATTGCCGAAACGCGCTTGCTCGAAATGTTGCGCGATCAGTTGTTGCGCAATCTGCTCAACCACGGTTTGCCCCAGGCTGAGTTGCATGAACTGGCTGCGGCGGTGGCGAACAAAGAGCGCGATCCCTATTCGATTGTTGAAGAAATCCTGTCGCGCGTGACAGTGAGATAAGTACGAGAAATAAGTATGGCGAACGAGAGCAAAATCAATCATTTGGGCATCGCCGTCGAATCAATTGACGCGGCACTGCAATTTTGGCGCGACGGTTTGGGACTCACACTCGAAGCCGTCGAAGTCGTCGAAGATCAAGGCGTGCGCGTAGCTATGCTCCCCATCGGCGAAAGCCACATCGAGTTGCTCGAAGCCACCGGTGCGGATACGCCCGTCGGCAGGTTCATCGCCAAACGCGGCGCGGGCATCCACCATTTATGCGTAGAAGTCGCTGACATCAGCGCACAACTCGAAACACTCAAAGCGCGCGGCATTCGGTTGATAGATGAAACGCCTCGCCTCGGCGCAGGCGGCGCGCTCGTCGCATTCATACATCCTGCCAGCACGGGGGGCGTTCTGATCGAACTCACCCAACCCGGCAGCGGTCATCACTAAACGCATTCATAACCATCGTGTCAGCACTTCAGTGACGAAGTGCGTCATTTACCTAAGGAGCTTGATTCCAGTGAAACAGAAGTTACTCGTTCTTTCTTTGCTGCTCGGACTGATTACCAGCCAGCTTTTCCTGTCGGGTTGCCGTGGCGGCAGCGGCAACGACTTTGCCACGCTGCCTGAAGCCGACTTGCAAGCCTTTGTCGAAACGCTCTCTGACAGCCAAAAACGTTCGTTGGCGCAAAATCAAAACAGCCGCAAACAAATGCTCGACCAGTTCAAGAAAATGTTCGGACTGGCGCAAGCCGCAGTGGCCGAAGGCTTGGACAAAGGCGAAGAGTTCGCCAAATCCAGCACGCTCGATCAGGTGCGCGGACTGGCGGTGGCGTTCAGCAAAAAGAACGAAACCTTTCAGGTCGCCAAGACCGACATTGACGCTTATGTCGGCGCGCATCAAAAAGATTTCGACGCCGACTTGGCGTTTATTACGAAAAATTCCAAGCAAGCGCCCGACGCCTCGCAGATCGAAAGCTTCAAGGCGCAATGGGGCGAAATGCAATTGCGGGCCGACAAAGCCCGTCAGGCCGGATTGGATAAAGACCCCGGCACGCTAATACAGATGAAAATCCAGCGCGCCAACCTGCTCGCCAATCTTTACTCCAACAAGTTGGCGGAGAAATTCAAAACGACGGACGCCGACCGCGAAGCCTGGTACAAACAAAACCCTGAATTCCATCCTGACAAGCTCAAGGAAAAGGCCGTCGCGCTGGCCGACCGTATCAAGAAAGGCGAAGCCTTCGAGAAAATCGCGGATGAGGTCAACGAAGACAACACGCGCGGCCAAGGTGGCGATCTCGGCTGGTTCGGCAAAAGCGTGATGGACCCTGAATTCGAGAAAGCCACCTTTGCCTTGCAGGCCGGGCAAGTTTCGCCTGAACCGGTGAAATCCGCTTTTGGCTTCCACCTCATCAAACTGGTCGAGCGCCGCAAGGTCGCCGCCAAGCCCGCTGTTGCACCCGGCACGGTGGGAAACTCGGTGAGCCAAGTCGCAGGCGCAGCCAACGCCGACCCAAACGCCGAAGAAGTACATGCCAAACACATTCTGGTCGCCACTGGTATGGCCGATCAGGCCCTGGAACAACTCGCACAGGAAAAAACCAAACGTGCGATGGAAGATGTTTCATTGAAATATCTTGTCACCGCTCCGGCTGATTTCGTAGTTAAGGCCGAGGGCTTGCGCGCGCCTTCCGGCACACCCGCGCCCGGCAGCGGCGATGCAGGTTCGATGAAGATGATTAACCCGAACGAAAACAAATAACTTGAGTGCGGAGTGCGGAGTGAAGCAAGGATGCTCGCTGCCTAACTCCGCACTCCGCACTCCGCACTCCGCACTCCGCACTTTCAAGGTAATGGAACAAGCAAAAATTGGCATCATCGGTGGCAGCGGCCTCTATCAAATGGACGGCCTCACCGACATTCAGGAAGTCAGTCTGGATACGCCGTTTGGCAAGCCGTCTGACAATTACATCGTCGGCACGCTCGAAGGCCAGCGCGTAGCCTTTCTCGCGCGCC
>JAYSVR010000610.1:0-3134 GCA_043718445.1 Acidobacteriota bacterium
TGATTCTCTACGAGTTTGTTCAGAGCAATGGCGAGCGCTACATATGCGCCCGTAATCGAAGCGGTGCGCGTGCCACCGTCTGCCTGAATCACGTCACAATCAAGTGTCACGGTGCGTTCGCCGAGCGCCGTCATATTCAAAGCCGCCCGCAAGCTGCGTCCAATCAAACGTTGAATTTCGTGCGTGCGGCCTGACAATCCGCCGCGCCCAACTTCGCGTGAGGTGCGGGAATCCGTCGCGCGCGGCAGCATCGAATATTCGGCTGTGACCCAACCAGAACCTTTGCCTTTCAGGAAATTCGGAACGCGTTCATCAATCGTTGCGGTACAAATCACCCGTGTTGCGCCGATTTCAATTAACACCGAACCTTCGGCGTACTTGGTGAATCCAGTAGTAATTTGCGTAGGCCGAATGTCCAATGGCGAGCGCCCATCAAGACGCGTGAAAGTTTCCGACATGCTCCAATACCTCAACGGCTTCCAAATGTTCGAGTGGATAGCCTAAAAATCGTTCGGCGATGCGATGAAACCGCTGCGCCGCATCCGTCACATAAAACTCGCTCCAGCCTTTTGCAGCTTGCGGGTTGAGCAGTTCGTTTGCGCGTAATATCACTTCAATCTCTGCTGCTGTTGCCGCGCCGGAGTCAATCAAATGCACAGCGCCGCCGATTGTTTCAGCAATCACGGGTTTTAGCAAAGGGTAATGTGTGCAACCCAAGACCAGCGTGTCAATTTGCTGTTCCCGCAATGACGCCAGATATTTTTCCGCCACTTGATGGGCAATTGCTGAATCAGTTTCGCCTTCTTCCGCCAGCGGCACAAACAACGGACACGCTTGCGAAAAGATTTCTACGGCCTGATCGCCACAAGCTTCCCGAAGGCCGTTCACATACGCGCCGCTGTCAATCGTCGCTTCGGTTGCAATCACGCCGATGCGGTTATTTTTGGTGGCTTTGGTCGCAGCCCTGACGCCCGGCCCGATCACGCTCAAAAACGGCACATCAAATTCGCGGCGCAACCGTTCCCGCGCCAATGCCGAAGCTGTGTTGCACGCAATGATGACAACCTTGACGCCTTTGTTGATGAGAAACGCGGCGTCCTCGACCGCATACCGCTCCACTGTCGTACGCGACTTTGTTCCGTAGGGGACGCGCGCTGTGTCGCCTAAATAAATCAGGTTTTCGTTCGGCAATCGCTCCCGCACCGCGCGCAGTACCGTTAAGCCGCCCACGCCAGAATCGAAGATACCGATAGGAAGAGAGTTCATAAAAACTCAAATCAAAAGGCAAATATCAAAAGTAAAAGTAACTACCTAGCCAGATAAAGCGGGAGCAATAGGATGCCCTGTAAAGACACTCTTGAGTACCGTGAAAACATTATGACCTTGCTTCCTCATCGTCGAGATGTAACTGCGGATGCGACAAAAAGTCGTGGCCCCGTCCGCCGTCCGAAAGCAGCCCGAAATTTTTTGCTGCACCTTCATCATGCGCAAATCTCGTTCGGCCAGATTGTTGTCAAAGGGCACCCGAAAGTCGTACATAAAAGCCAAGGTCTCACCCCGATAGAGGCTCAAGCGATCCAGCAGATTCTTGGCTTTGCTCTGGCGTTTGCGCCCACGCTTGCCCGAAGGCGGCTCAGGCAAGGTCGCCTCCTGCGCCAACCCTGCGCCCACCATCTCGCCATAGCGCTGCTCGAACTCGGCTCTCGTCTCCGCCTCCAAGTGCTCCCGACCAGCGGCTTTGGCCTCGCCAACTTGGCCTTTGATATCGAGGAGCAGGGCTTTCATTTTTCCAGCCCACGGCTGCGCAAAGCGTTCCTCGATAAAAGTCAGTTCACGCAAATGGTGGGCATTACACAAGCCGTGGTCGCACTCATAATTGCGGTACGAACCCAGCCCATCGTGCATCGCCCGTCCCGCAAACACCGGCAGGATGGCGATTTCATCCATGGCTTGCGAGCCGCGTTTCGGGTGATTGGCATAGTGCGTCAAGGTCAGTGTGCTGGCGACGTGCAACCACTGGCGTTTGTCCTCCACGTAAAAGCCGGTCTCATCAAAGTGGGCCACTTCAGCGGCTTGCAAGCCCCGCTTAATGAGACCTTCGCTGTCGCTGAGTTCTTGGGCACAAAAGGCTGCCGCTTGCCCAAGCGTCGCCTCGCTGAGAGCTTGCCCAAAGAGGTCTTCGAGAATTTCTCGGGTGCGGCGGTAGGGCAGCAACTGATAGTTCATCAGATAGACCATCAGCCCTTTGATGCCTTCCCCCTACTGCACCCCCTTGCTGACGGCTTGCGGGAAGGGCGCGGTGTTAGCTGCTCCGCAGCCCGGACAGCTTTTGATTTCGGCGCGGTGTTCACTGACTTCCAACTGCAAAGGCGGCAGATCGAAGACCTGGCGCGCTTCATAATCTGCGGCTGGCAAAAGGCCCAGCGCCGTGCCGCACGACAGACATTGAGCCACGCGGTGGACGATGATGTGGTCAGGGTTCTCGACTTTGAGCAAGGTCTTGCCCGGGTGTCCGGGTTGTCCTCCCGATTTCTTGGTGGAAGGCTGACGCAGGCTTTTGGTCTGCTTATTGAAGGCATCACTCGAGGGTGGCTTACTGCTGTTGTGACTATTGGTCGCCAGACGGTCTTCCAGCTCTTTGACGCGTGTGGTCAAAGCAGCAAGCTGCGACTGTTGCTCGTGGATCATGGCGAACAACTGCTCGACCAGCGCCAGGAGGGCATCTGCACCAAGATCATAAACAGCTTGTATTTCTTCCCGCTTCATCATTTGATGAAAGCCTCTACGCATAATCTCGCCTGGAGGTTTACTTTTTTACCAACAGGCTGGGTAGTTACTACTGGGAACAGATCACTGGGGCTAACGGACCAGGAACACCGAAATGGGAGACACATGATACTGCGATAAAGAATCAACAGAAAGGACTCAAGGATAAACTTCTTGAATGGAATAAGAATAAATGTGGGCCGCCACCGCCAAATGCATATAGTTGGGCATATCGTCCACGACCTACGGCCCAGCAATGGAATAGACTACATCCAAACTGGAAGAATCCACATTCAAATTCAGTAGATATTAGCGCGGCAGGAAAGGCGGCAGGTGCTGTAGGAGGAGCTTATGTTCTCTATAGGGTT
>JAYSVR010000062.1:0-2731 GCA_043718445.1 Acidobacteriota bacterium
TTGCAGAACAGATAAGCGCCCGTGCCGCCAATTGCGCCATCGTTGTTCATTTCTTATGATTCGCCCGTTCCAATTCAACAACTGAAATTACCCGTAACACTGCTGTAACACGGTCGTAATACTAAATGCAGTGAAGTTTTCAATCTCAAGACCAAAAGGCGAATTATGATGAAACTAAACTTTAAGCGTAGCTGTGGCCTCCTGTTTTTATTGCTGGCGGTGCTGGGGGCAGGATTCTATGGGCGGGAATCGGCGGCGGCGAGTGTCAACGCCAAAAAAGCGCAAACGCCTACCTATAACAAAGAGGTCGTGCGGCTGATGCAAAAGCATTGTCAAAGCTGTCATCACCCCGGCGACATCGCGCCGTTCTCAATGACGAACTTTGAAGAAACCCGTCCGTGGGCCGCCGCCATCCGCGAAGCCGTCATCACCAAAGAGATGCCGCCGTGGAAGCCGCTCGCCGGATGCGGCGATTTCAAAGACGCGAGCAGCCTGACGCAAGACGAGATCAACACCTTCACCGCTTGGGCTGATGGCGGAGCGCCCGAAGGCAATGCCGCCGACTTGCCCGCGCCCGTGCAATTCACCGAAGGCTGGCCGTTGGGCAAGCCCGATTTCATCGCTTCGCTGCCTGATGCTTTCACGCCGCCGCTGGGCAAAGACACTTATCGTTGCTTTAGCGTACCGACCGCGTCATTGCGCGGCGACCGCTGGGCGCAAGGCCTGGACGTGCAGCCCGGCAATCGCAAGATTGTGCATCACGTGATTGCATACGCCGACCCCAAAGGGCTTTCGGTCGCGCTCGATCAAAAAGAAGCGGGGCAGGGCTATACCTGTTTTGGCGGGCCGGGTTTCAACATCAACCTCACGACGGACGATATTCTTAACGGCAATTCTATTTTGCTCGGAGGCTGGGCGCCGGGTTCGCGCGGTTATTTTGCGCCCGAAGGTTTAGGTACGAAATTGCCGAGCAGTCCCACGGCGCGCGTCGTGTTGCAGGTTCACTATCATCCGACTGACAAGCTGGAATCAGACCAAACCTCCGTGGGTTTTTATATGGCGCAAAAGCCCGTAGACCAGCCGATGTTGCCGCTGATACTTTTGAATCAGAGCTTCGCCATTCCGGCTGGAGCCAAAAATCATCCGGTCACGGCGAACTTCACGATTCCGCTCGGCCTCACCGGCAAGCTCGTCGGCATCACGCCGCACATGCATCTGTTAGGGCAAACGATCAAGGTCACGGCTACGACGGCAGGCGGGCAGCCGCAATGTTTGGTCAACATTCCCAAGTGGGATTTCAACTGGCAGGGTTCTTATCTATACAAAGACCCGATTCCTTTTGCGGCGAATACCCGGCTTGATCTGTCTTGCACTTACGACAACTCGACTGACAATCCTTATCAGCCGAACCTGCCGCCGAAAGTCGTGCGTTGGGGCGAAGAAACTACGGACGAAATGGCGCTCGCGTTTCTGGCTTTCACGCTTGATCTCGTACGCGTTACGCCGTCATCGCCCGCGTTGACCGATGCGATGATTGACGCGAACGGTAATCTGCTCGTGACCGGTTCAGGTTTTGCGAGTGGCGCTGACATTGAAATCAACGGACAGCGCGTGAGCGATACGCAAACTGACAACGCGACGCGGCTGATGTCGAGCCACTTGTGGAAGGTGACACTCGCGCCCGGTCAAACCGCGAACGTGACGGTTATCAACCCTGATGGCAGGCGCACGGCTTCGCGTTCGATTACGCGCGCCGACACGGCGCGCGCGGCAGCGGTGGCGAACGCGGCGAGTTACGCTACGACACTCGCGCCCGGCGGCATCGCGGCAGTGTTCGGTGATGGGTTGGCAACCGCTACGCAAGCGGCAGCGATTACGCCTTTGCCGACGGCCTTGGCGGGCACGACGGTACGCATCAACGGCGTAGCGGCTCCGCTGTTTTTCGTCTCGCGCGGACAGATCAACCTGCTGGTTCCGCCTGATACGCAACCGGGCAATGCTGTGATCGAAATCGTCTCAAGCGATGGCACGCTTTCACGCGGTACGTTTGCGGTGAGCAATACGTCGCCGAGTTTCTTCACCGCCAATGCGTCGGGGTCGGGTACGCCTGCCGCGTTGGTGACGCCCGATGGCGTCACCTATCGCAACGTAGCCAATGCTGACGGTTCGCCGGTCGCGCTCACGGCTGGCGAGTTCCTTGTCTTGTTCGGCACGGGCATACGCCGTGCGCCAAGTGAAATGGTTTCGCTGAAGATCGGCGGGCGTCCGGTCGAGGTGCTTTACGCGGGCGCACAGGGCAGTCTCGTCGGGCTGGATCAGGTGAACGTGAAGTTGCCCGACGGCCTGTCAGGCGTGGTGGACGTGGCCTTCGTCGCCAACGGAAAGCCTGCCAATATCGTTAAGGTTTTGCTGAAATGAAACGCTGCCAGCCATCTTTGTGCGCTGAAAATTTTCTTCGTTGGGGTGGTTGACAAGCATGGGGGCGCTTTGGCTTAATGCGGCTCCCCTGAAAACGGGGTCAAAAAGCGCGGGAGTAACTCAGTGGTAGAGTGCGACCTTGCCAAGGTCGAAGTCGCGAGTTCAAATCTCGTCTCCCGCTCCAACATTCAAAAAGAGGCAAACGGAACTTTCCGCTTGCCTCTTTTGCTTTTTGAAATGCAATGTTATGGAGTGCGGCGGCTTTGACGCCGCTTTCCCACGCCTCCGCTAAAAAGCCCAATCTGGGAGACTT
>JAYSVR010000611.1:0-3128 GCA_043718445.1 Acidobacteriota bacterium
CTCTCGCATCTGGTGGACGATAAGATTCACGCCCGTTCGATTGGCCCGTATAGCTTGATTACGCAACAACCGCTCGGCGGCAAAGCGCAATTCGGCGGCCAACGCTTCGGCGAGATGGAAGTCTGGGCGCTCGAGGCTTATGGCGCGGCGCACATCCTGCAAGAGTTGCTGACCTGCAAGTCGGACGACGTCGCCGGACGCTCGAAGATTTATGAAGCCATCGTCAAAGGCGAATCGGACTTCGAGCCGGGCTTGCCCGAATCGTTCAACGTACTCATCCGCGAATTGCAATCGCTCTGTCTGGATGTCGAGTTGCAAGCGGAAGAACTCGAAGAAGTGTAAGCGTGTGTTTTTTTGGTAGGGCAGGTTCTCAATCTGCCCTACCTGCGCAGTGCAATTCAGAATGCTAAAGGAGTGAATGACCGATGACGTATAGCGAATTCACACTCGACAGTGTTCAAAGCCTGCTGGGCTTAAAGCTGCAAACCGAAAAGCTCTTTCCCATCATTGAACCTGTCACGCCGCCGGATTGGTTGATTAAGTCACTCGCTGTCGCATCGTCAGTGGGGTTCTCAACCGAGAAAGCGCGGTCTGAGTTTTTCGTAGCGCCTATTTTATTGGCAAGCCGCGAACTTAATCACGAACGCTTCTTTCTCTATTCCGGCCAAAAACTGGACGCGGATCCCCAACGCGGTTTAACGGGGGAGTGCGATTTCATCTTGTCGCATGCGCAAGCCTCGGTGGTTTTGCAAACTCCGATCATGACGTTGGTCGAAGCGAAAAAACAGGATTACGAGGCAGGTATGGGACAGTGCATCGCGCAAATGGTGGGAGCACAAATCTTCAACCAAAAGAAAGAAGACGTGGAGCTACCGATCTTCGGCTGTGTCACTACCGGGGAAGGCTGGCAATTCCTAAAGCTGGCAGATTCGTATGTCACCGTTGACGTGACGCGCTATGCGCTCGCCAACCTTGAACTCATACTCGGAATGTTTCGCAACATCGTTGGTGTTTTTGAAGCTCAACATAAATTTACCAAATTCTAAGCGCGCTTCCACGCGCATTGACTACTGGCGCTGAGTCAGACCCACATTTTGGGAGAAGAAAAAGCATGTACAGATACGCTGGTGAAAAGACGTTAGTACCCAATTTCAAATCCATTCGCATTAGCCTGGCGTCGCCCGAAAAAATTCGGGCGTGGTCGCACGGGCACGTCACGAAGCCGGAGACGATCAATTACCGCACGTTCAAACCCGAACGCGACGGATTGTTTTGCGCGCGCATCTTCGGCCCGGTGACGGACTGGGAATGTTTGTGCGGCAAATACAAACGGATGAAGCATCGCGGCGTGGTGTGCGACAAGTGCGGCGTAGAAGTCACGCAAGCCAAAGTCCGCCGTGAGCGGCTGGGTCACATCGAGTTGGCGAGTCCGTGTTCGCACGTGTGGTTTTTCAAAGGCCTGCCGTCGCGCATCGGACACTTGCTCGACATTCCGCTGCGCGAGTTAGAGAAGGTGCTTTATTTCGAGAACTTCATCGTCATCGCCGATCAGAAAGACATTGAAGAACTGGGCTTGCCGCTCAAAGAGCGCGAGTTGGTTAGCGACGAACGCTATCGCCAACTCAAGACTGAGTTCCCCGGCAAGTTCACCGATGAGGTTTGCCGGATGGGCGCCGAAGCCATCAAGATTTTGTTGATGCGGCTCGAAATTCCTGAACTCGCCGAAGAGTTGCGCCACAAGATGAAAAACGAGACGAGCCAACAGAAAAAGCTCAAGTTCTCGAAGCGTTTGAAAGTGACGACCTCGTTCCTCAAATCGGGCAACAAACCCGAATGGATGATTCTCGACGTGCTGCCCGTCATTCCACCTGAATTGCGTCCGTTGGTTCCGCTTGATGGCGGACGGTTCGCTACGTCGGATTTGAACGACCTTTATCGCCGCGTCATCAACCGCAACAACCGCCTGTCGAAACTGATTGAACTCAAAGCGCCCGAAGTCATCGTGCGTAACGAGAAGCGCATGTTGCAGGAAGCCGTTGACGCGCTCTTCGACAACGGTCGTCGTGGTCGCGTGCTGCGCGGCGTCAACAATCGTCCGCTCAAGTCGCTGTCTGACACGTTGAAAGGCAAGCAAGGCCGCTTCCGTCAAAACCTGTTGGGCAAGCGCGTAGATTATTCAGGTCGTTCGGTCATCGTGGTCGGCCCTGAGTTGAAGCTGCATCAATGCGGCTTGCCGAAAAAGATGGCGCTCGAACTGTTCAAGCCGTTCATTTATAACCGGCTCGAATCAGAAGGCCACGCCGCGACGATCAAGCAGGCCAAAGAACTCGTAGAGAATCAGGACGAGGTCGTGTGGGATATTCTCGACAAGGTCATTCAGGATCACCCGATTCTGTTGAACCGCGCTCCTACGCTTCACCGTTTGGGCATTCAGGCGTTTCAACCCGTACTGGTCGAAGGCAAAGCGATCAAGCTGCATCCGTTGACCTGCACGGCGTTCAATGCCGATTTCGATGGCGACCAGATGGCCGTCCACGTGCCGCTCTCGCCCGAAGCGCAAATCGAAGCCACCGAATTGATGCTGTCGTCGAAAAACATTCTCTCGCCTGCTTCGGGACAACCGATTGCGGTTCCTTCGCAAGACATCGTGTTGGGTTGCTATTACCTGACGCGCGCGATGGAAAACGCCGTCGGCGAAGGCCGCGCATTCGCTTCACCCGATGAAGTGGTACTCGCGCTTGATGCCAAAGCTGTCACGACACAAACCAAAATTCGCTTGCGTTACACCGGTCGGTTGCTTGATCTCGAAGCCGAACGCGATAGCCAGGACATCATCAAGGCTACGCCCCGCGAGGTTGATCGCACGATCAACACCACCGTAGGCCGCGTGATTTTCAATGAAGCGCTGCCGCCCGAAAT
This sequence comes from Acidobacteriota bacterium, assembly GCA_043718445.1. GTDB lineage: Bacteria > Acidobacteriota > Blastocatellia > RBC074 > RBC074 > JACPYM01. The sequence continues at coordinate 2,920 of JAYSVR010000611.1, forward strand.
GCCTTACATCAACGGCATGCTCAAGAAGAAAGGATTGACGAGCCTCGTCAATTACTGCTTCCTGCGGTTGGGTCACGATCTGACCGTGACGACGCTCGACCGGCTGAAAACACTGGGCTTCACTTATGCCACGCGCGCGGGCCTTTCGATCAGCATTGACGATATGGTCACGCCGCCTAACAAACCGCAGCTCGTGCGCGCCGCCGAAG
>JAYSVR010000612.1:0-9462 GCA_043718445.1 Acidobacteriota bacterium
TTTTCGCCACAAAAAAGCACAAGAGCCACAAAAAGGCTATCTGACAAACAAACTTTTTTTGTGTCTTCTGTGCTTTTTTGTGGCGAAAACCCTTCCCGCTGAACTGGCTGTTACACCTTCCCAACCAAGCCTGCCGCGTAAAGCCGTGCGTCCATCTGGCGGCGTTGGGTGAGTAGCGGCGGCGCGAGCAACGGCGTATGCGCGATGTCGCACAGGTATTCGCAAATCTCCCACAAGTCTTCTTCGGTCGTCATCCAGTTGATGCGATCAAAGCGGCGCAGATTCACCGGGCGCGTAGAAAACGTGCGCAGCGTCTTCTCGCCGCGTTCGTTGTAATAGTGTTCGTAATAAGACAGCGCCAGTTCGCGCAAGGTGCGATAAACCGGCTCACGAAAGCGCAGGCCCGCGTAATTCGATTTCGCAATCGCGCCCCAATGGCCGTGCTGTTGAAAGACGGCGAGCAAGTGGTCGTCATCGCGTACCGCTTCGAGATCGAGTATCAACGGCGGATGCCCTTGCACGCGCAGCGCAGCGGCGGCGAAAAAGGCGCCGTCGGCACAAGCTGCCAGCCGGTCGCGCAAAACGCGGCGCGGGCTGCGACACACCAGATTGCGCGGGTCGCGGTCATAACGCATTTCGTCGTCGAGGAAGGCTTGAATCTTTTCTGGGGTTTTGAGCCGCCGCAAAACAGCGAGTTCGTCAGAGGTAAAGCCAAAGTCGTTTTTGTTCATAGTGATTGTTTCCGCAGCATATTTGCCAGTTAGAGAAAGTAAAAGATATGGAGTGCTGCGGCTCGACGCAGCTTTATGTTCGCAAGCGACGACTTAAGGGAACCCAAATTAACGCACGGCGAATGAAAAGCTGCGTCGAGCCGCAGCACTCCATATCAAGATTTTGCAAAGCGAAAGGCGGCGGGTAAGATGCCAATGTTCTTGATAACCTTGATTTCGCTGCGCTTCTCCCGCCTTCACCCTAGGCGTGTCGCAGCTTTTCCCCAAAGATGAGCAACAGCAAGAGTCCCTTTTACGAATTCGGTGCGTTTCGCCTCAACCCGCAAGAACGGTCGTTGAGCCGTGCTGAAAGCACCATTGCCCTCACGCCAAAAGCCTTCGATACGCTGCTTTATTTCGTAGAAAACCGCCAACGCCTGCTCACCAAAAACGAACTCATCGCGCATCTATGGCCTGACAGCTTTGTCGAAGAAAGCAATCTGGCGCAAAACGTTTCGACGTTGCGGCGCGCGCTGGGCGAAAGTCCAGGCGAGACGCAATTCATCGAAACCGTGCCCAAGCTGGGCTATCGCTTCGTCGCCGAAGTGCGCGAAGTTTGGCAGGAAGCTCAGGTTCCGGCGGTCATGACAACGGGGACAACGGGGGCAATCGGCAACGGCTTCGCGCCACTCGACGAAAACGAATTCGATTTCGCAGAAACCTCCGAGCCAAAACCCGTTGAAGTTTTAACTGTTGCGCCGCGCGTCGTCACAACAGTTCCGCCGCTCGCGCCAGTCGCGCGCAGCCGTTCGCGTTGGTATGCGCTGGCGGCACTCGGCAGCGTGCTGCTAATTGCGGCGCTCTATTTTTTTACGCGCAACCCGTCAATGTTTTTAACGACCAGCCAATTGCGCCTCGCGGTCTTGCCGTTAGTCAATCAGAAACCTGATCCGAACACTGATTATCTGGGCTTCACATTGGCGGACGCGGTCATCACCAAATTGAATTACGTCACGTCGCTGGTGGTGCGGCCTTCGGCTTACGTTGAACGTTATCGCCAGCAACGGCCTGATCCGCAACAGATCGCCAAAGAGTTGAGCGTCAATCGGTTGCTCACCGGCACTTATCTGAAAGAGGGCGACCAGCTCTATTTGAATTTGCAGCTCATCAACCTCGAAACCAATCAATCGCTGTGGACGGAATCGCTGACGCTGTCGGCAGATAAGCTGGTCACCTTGCAAGAGCGCGTCAGTCAGGAAATCGTCGCGCGCATGGCCTTGCGGTTAAGCGAGCAGGAACAGGCCGAACTCAAAAGCGACTTGCCGCAAAACCCGCTCGCGTATGAATACCATTTGCGCGGCGTAGACCTTTACGTACGCGATGAGTTGGCGACTGCGCAAAAGATGTTGGAGAAAGCCGTCGAACTCGATCCGACTTACGCTTCGTCGTGGGCTTATCTGGGCGCGACTTACAGCACGCTGGCCTCGTTATATTTCGGCGGACAGGCCATGAACCAGCAAGCGCAAAACGCCTTTGACCGCGCGCTGGCGCTGGTGCCCTATCACATTGACGCGAAAACTTATAAGTCCATGTCGCTCACCGAAACAGGCCGCGTCGAAGAAGCCGTGCCGCTCTTGCGCGAAGTCTTGCGCACCAATCCGAATCTGGGGCAGGCGCATTGGCAGATGGCTTATGTGTTGCGCTTTGCCGGACGGCTGAAAGAATCCATCGCTTCGGCAGAACGTTCGCGCCAGATTGACGACGAGATTCGCTCGAACAACGCGATCTTTGCCAGCCTGCTTTATGACGGACAATACGAACGCTATTTGAAACAACTGCCGTCGAAAGAGACGGCTTACATTTTGTTCTATCGCGGCTTCGGGCATTACTATCAAAAAGATTACGCCGAAGCCGTGAAACTGTTTGACCGCGCTTATGAAATGAATCCCGGCCTGATGCAGGCGCAGGTCGGCAAGGCGTTGAGTTATGCAATAGCTAGTAACAAAACGGCAGGGCTGGCGTTGCTGCAACAGACCGCGCAACAAATCGAAGCGCGCGGCGTCACCGATGCCGAAGGCGTTTATAAAGTCGCACAAACCTTCGCCGTACTGGGCGACAAAGCTACTGCACTCAAGCTGTGGCAGCGCAGCATCGAAGGCGGGTTCTTTTGTTATCCCTATTTCGTGAATGATCCGCTGCTGGCGAATTTACGCGATACGGCAGATTACGAAAAGTTGCTGGCGACGGCGCGGCAGCGTCATGAAGCCTTTGGCAAAAAGTTCTTTTAGAGCATTTTTGGAAATTGAATATCCGCTTTGGCTTGAGAGGGATTTCGCCACAAAGAAGCACAAGAGCCACAAAAACTTTCTTTCCTTTTGTGGCTCTTGTGCCTTTTTGTGGCGAAATCCCGGTCAGGTAAAGGCGAATATCAAATTTCAAAACAGGCTTTTAGAAAAAAGAAAAGCCGTTGAGCATTCCGTAAAGAAGCTCAACGGCTATGATTTAACGCCTGTGGCTACACGCGACCTAATGGCTCTCCCACCCCTGATGCGGTTGCCAAAACTGGGGGACCTCGTGACAAACGTGACGGCTGATGCAACTACTGAGGCTTGATACGGCAACCGATGGCATATCCCTATGAGGCCAACCCTCTCTGACTAAATAATGAGAGGATAGCAGCGATTTATATACGGGAGCCGCGCTGAACCAGGAGCGCATAAGTTTTCACGCTTCCACGAAACTTGCAGAAATCTGTTTTTCAATTATCGCAACGCCTCTCCAACGATTTACCGCAGGCGATTTACCGCAGGGCGTCTTAACAAAATGGCAAAATAGTGAAATGGCTGCCCCCCTAATGACTGGCTTATGCGATAACGCTATTCAAGCCACGTGCCAGACAGCACACACTGAAGGGCCAGTGACCAGCAAGGTTTTTGCTGGCGAATTGCGTTGCCCCAGTGTGCTGTCAGCTTAACGCTGACACTCGCTATCCTGTTGGATAGTGAAAGAATGTCATTGGTGATAGTTCGCACTGTCGCCAGCGATAGTGACAATCGTTGCACCCCAAAAATCTAACTCCAAGATCGGTTTTCAGTTTGGTTTACGGGAATATCTTGGTCGGAGCGTAGGGTAGGTTCTTAACCTGCCCTACAAATTTAGCAGACCAAAGATGTAGGGCAGGTTAGGAACCTACCCTACGTCCGTAAACGCAACCGCAAACCGATCTAACTTCCTTTTCGATGAACCACCCCGTGCTGCTGTTCCCCAAACTTATTGCTGAGTCAGGCTCTTTGTCGGGGCAGAGTTTTCCGCTCGCCGACGGAGAGACTTGCATCGGACGCCTTCCCGAAAGCCACATAGCCATTCGTGAACCCGCCGTCTCACGTCGGCATTGCCGCATTACGCGCGCGGGCGAGCGCTATCAGGTGACGAACCTGAGCAAGGACAATCACACTTACGTCAACGATCAGTCGGTGAGCGAACATTGGTTAGCGCATGGCGACTGCCTGCGCGTAGGGGCGACGATGTTGCGCTTTGTTACCTCAGAAGCTGCGCCGTGGTCGCTGCTTGAACCGACGCCAGAGCCGACGCTAGACGGAGAACTGGAAGACCCGAATTATTTGCCTACCTTGGTTTTGCATGCGACCGAGAACGCCTACCTCCACCCCGTGGCGGAGCAAATCCACGCCGATCTGGGGCGGCGCTATCAGTTGCTGATGAAATACTGTCAGGAACTGCATGCGCCTCTGCCGGCCAGCGAACTCGCGCATCAGTTGCTCGAACGCTTGAGCGCCATCCTGCCCGCCCAACGCGGAGCCGTGCTGTTTTTTGAAGAAGCGCAGGAAGCACCGTCGGCGAGCTTCCCGTGGGAACGAGGCACCGAACAGGCCGCCGCCTTCAAGGTGAGTCGCACCATCGTGCAAACCCTGCGCGAAACCGGCAAGACCCAGTTGTTTCAGATCTCTGTGACGCCGCTCGTCAGTATGGCGCACAAGCAGGTGCAAGCGGCGGTCGGCGTACCGCTGTCGTTATCAGGCCAGACGTTCGGCGCGATTTATCTAGACACGCCCGACCCAGCGGCACAGTTCGCCAAAGAGCAACTGGAATTTATCGAAGCGCTCGCTACGTTATTGGCGGGCACGTTTTATCGCGCTTATCAGCAAACCCGCATCGACGCGGCGCTGGCCGAAAAGAACGAGCGCTATGTGTTTGTCGGCGTCAGCCAACCGATGCTTGAAGTGCGCGCGTTGCTGGGCAAATATGCGCCGAACGATTCGCCCGTGCTGATTACCGGCGAAAGCGGAACCGGCAAAGAAGTCATCGCCCGTACGTTGCATCGGCTGAGTCGGCGCGGGGGCGAATTCACCGCCGTGAACTGCGCCGCCATCCCGCATGAGTTACTCGAAAATGAATTGTTCGGCCATGAGAAAGGTGCTTTCACCAACGCGACTGGACGGTTCAAAGGCCGTTTTGAACAGGCGGGTAGCGGTACGCTCTTTCTCGATGAAATCGGCGATATGCCGGTGGCCTTGCAAGCCAAGCTGTTGCGCGTAGTGCAAGAGCGCGTGTTCACCCGCCTCGGCAGCGAAGAGTCAGTCACCCTGAAAGCCCGCATCGTGGCCGCGACCAATCAAGACCTCAAAGCCGCCATCGCCGCCAAACGCTTCCGCGAAGATTTATTCTATCGGCTGAATGTGTTGCCAATTGAACTGCCGCCCTTGCGCAAACGGCCGTTGGACATTCGCGTACTCGCCGAACACTTTCTCGCGCAACAGCAACAACAGCGGCGCACGCACGTCGCGGGTTTCACGTCTGCCGCGCTGGCCTGCCTGGCGGCTTATGCCTGGCCGGGCAACGTACGCGAACTTGAGAACGTACTCGAACGCGCGCTGTTGTTATGCGAAACCGAACTGCTGAATCGTGAAGACCTGCCGACCGACATCGCCCAGCAACCGATTTCGGCTGAAGCACCGCCCGAAAGCATTCCCCGCATCACCGCTGAAATCGAAATCGTCGCGCCGCCCCTGACCAGCCCAAATAGTTTCGCCAGCCCAAATAGTTTTGATTTGACCAGCGGTTACCAAGACGCGCTGCGCCAGGCGCGCATACAAATCATTCGACAGGCGATGCGACAAGCGTCAGGTTCATATCAACTCGCCGCCGAAACCCTCGGACTCCACACCAGCAATCTGCACCGGATGATTCGTGAACTCGGATTGAAAGACGAAATGCGAGCTATGCAAAAAACTTAGGGCAAAAAACTTAGGGCAAAAAACTTAACCCGACTATTTTCAATTCGGGCGCTAATGCATACAATCCCGCCGCCGCTGACGTCCCCACAACAGCGAAAAAAATCCTGATGACGATTTCCCCTTCTTCTTTCGTCATTCCTACTTCATTCACAACGTATAAATCTCGCGTGTAGCTGTACTTTCACACGGTTGAGAGGAGCATCCCCACATGGACGGGAGCCTGCCTGATTCGCGCGTTGGACAGACGATTGATCGTTACCGCATCGAAAGCCTGCTGGGAAAAGGCGGCATGGGAGTGGTCTATCTCGCCGAAGACACGCGGCTCAAACGCCAAGTCGCCATCAAGTTCGCAGTGCTGCCTGACCATACTGCCGACGATTCAGCTCATACACGCGCCGAGTTCCTCGCCCGCTTCGAACGCGAAGCCCGACTCGCCGCTTCGCTCGCGCACCCCAATATCGCTACGGTGCATGACAGCGGCGTGACCGCAGACGGACAGCCCTATCTCGTGATGGAATACATTCGCGGGCGTTCGTTACAGGCGGCGTTGCAAGCCCAAGCGCAAGCCGGTGGATTATCGCTGGCCGCGCGCATAGACATCATCATCGCCCTCGCCAGCGCCCTCGCGGCGGCGCACCAACAGGGCATACTCCACCGCGACATCAAGCCCGCCAACGTATTGCTCACTGAAAGCGGTCAACCGAAAGTGCTGGATTTCGGTTTGGCAAAACAACTGGTTGCGCCACCGGCAGGGCAGGCTGAAAACGCCGAACTCGATGAGTACGCGCAAACGCAGGCGTCTTCGATTACGCGCCGCCACACGCTGTTGGGTACGCCGCATTTCATGTCGCCCGAACAAATCGAACACAGCGGCCCACACGGCGAAAATGATGCCAAACTCGACGGACGCAGCGATCTCTATTCGCTCGGCGTGATTCTTTATCAGTGCCTGACCAATCAACTGCCGTTCACCGGCAAAGACACGATGAAAATCATCGCGCAGGTCTTGCGCGATCTGCCCACGCCGCCCGCGCAACTTAACGCGCAAGTCACGCCTGAACTAAACGCCATCGCCATGACATTGCTCGCCAAGGCGCGCGAAGCTCGTTACGCCACGGCGGCGGATTTATTGACAGCGTTGAAATCCGCTCGCGCCACGCTGCCTGAAACTGCGGCACCGGGCGTAACCAATCCATTGCCGAACCCGCTGGCCGTTACGCCGTCAACTGTCGTATCTCCCGCGTCGGTGACGATTCGCCTGCCCTCTCAACGTACGGCGTGGCGTGCGGGTGTGGTCAGCATCGCCCTGCTCACGGCGTTGGCGCTGTGGTGGCGCTTCGCGCACAACCCCGGTTATCAACCTTCCCCTAAAGCCGCCGACCTTTATCAAAAAGGAATCGTAGCCTTGCACGACAGCGCTTATCAGGCCGCCGAACGCAGCTTCACCGATGCGACCAAAGCGGAAGCGAATTTCGCATTGGCCTGGGCGCGACTGGCCGAAGCCCAGTTCGAAATGGATTTGCAGCGCGCGGCGCAAGAGAACCTGTTGCGCGCAACCAACAGCGCCCAGCAACTGAACCAGTCGCAACAACTCGAACTCGAAGCCATTCGGCATACGCTCTTGCGCGACCATACGCAGGCGGCGCAATGCTGGCAGCAACTCACTGATTCGATAAAAGCTCCTGCGCAATTGGCGGCGCTGCTCGATCTCGGACGCGCTTATGATCGCGCCAGCCAAACCGAACTGGCACTGACAACTTATCGGCAGGCTTACGCGCTTGACCCGCAAGCGGCAGCGGTGAACCTGCGGCTCGGAATCCTGCTTGGTCGCAAGCAAGACCCCAATGCCGAAAGCGCCTTGCAACGCGCCGAAAACACCTATCAAACGCAGGGCAAGCTCGAAGGCGAAGCAACTGTCAGCTATTGGCGCGGCGTGCGGCTGCAAGCGCAACGCGATTTCCCGAACGCGCGCGCGGCGCTGCAAACCGCGCTGGCAAAATCGCAAACGCTCAATCATCGCTTCCGCTATCTCATCACACTCGTACAGCTTGGCTCGCTCGAATACGAAGCCGGGCAAAACGCAACTGCCATTCAAACGTTGCAAACCGCCGAACGCGAAAGCCTCTCAAGTTTCAACCTCGCCGATTGGGCACGCATCAATCTGGCGATTTGTTATCAACAGCAACAGCCTGTCGCCGCCGAAGCCCTCTATCAGCGCGTCATTGCTTCGACGTCCGAACACGAAACGCCTTACAACCAGGCACTGGCGCAGGTGAATTACGCCTCGTTTCTGCTTCAGCAAAAACGGCGCGACGAAGCGCAAGCGCCTGCCCGTGCGGCCTACAGCTTTTTTCAGAACGCTCAATATCAGGATGAGTTGATGCGTACGACGCGCTTGCTGGCGCGGCTCTGGCGCGAACAGATGAAACTCGACGACGCGCGCGAGATTCTGCAAAAGCCGCTGCAATTCACCCGCGCCAATCAGGAAGTGAACAACCTCGCCTTGCTGTTGCTCGAACAAGCCCGCATCGAAACCTTACGCGGTAATCTGCCGCTTGCGCTTCGGCTTTTGACCGAAGACCGTCCGCCCAAAAGCGAAGCTCCGGTTGCTTACGAACTGCTTGATCAGGCCAAAGCCGCGTGGCGCGTGGGCGATTACGCGCAATCCAATCAGGCGCTTGAGGCCTTGCAAAAATTGCCCGACCTTTCGCCCGGTTACCTGATGCGAACGGCGCTGGTCAAAACCGAAGCCGCCCTGAGCCAACGCGACTTGGCTGCGGCCCTCAATCACGTAACCCCCGCTGTGGCTTCCTCCGACCCAGCCGTGCGACTGCTGGCGCAAGTGCTACAAAATTACGCGCAGGCGCTCTCTGGCACACCACGTGCTAAAGCGAAGCTGCTTAACGCAATCAGTGGCAACGACCTGAATCAACTGTTACAAGAACAAGACCTGGACTTCCAGATCACAGCCTTGTGGTACAGCGCGACGACGGCTCTCGCCACGCAGGATGGGACAGCAGCACAACCACCACTGGAACGACTCACAACCATCGCTACGCAATTGGGCAATCCCGAACTGCAATGGCGCGTGGCGGCGCTCAACGCCCGCCACAGTCAGCAAGCGGGGGGAACCGTGCGCGCGCAACAGCAAGCCACACAGGCACGCCAGTCGCTCGCGCAATTACGCAAACAATGGGGTGAGCCGAGTTCTCAGCGTTACCTTTCCCGTCCTGACTTGCAGCAACTTCACGAACAGCTTCCCTAGGCATTCAGGTCTGTGAACGCCTCAGGCTTCGGCTGTTCACCCAACACAACCAAACGCAACAAGGAGAAAGCTATATGGATGAGGATCCCCCTATCACCGTAGGCGGCAGCGGCGGCGGTTCCGCTTTTGAAATCACGCTGTTTTTCAACACGCGCGGTTGGAAGCTACAAAAAATCGGCGACAGCCATGTCATCACGATTCCGCCTGATGCGCTGTGGCAAGCCGAAGAAGCCGC
>JAYSVR010000613.1:0-9457 GCA_043718445.1 Acidobacteriota bacterium
ACGCGACGGCTTAACGGATTGCTCGCCGTCGCCATTTGCCCCGCCGCTTCGTGCAAGGCCTTGTGCAGCGAAGTGCCTACGCCGACTTGCGTTTGGCTCAAGAGGCTGCCGATTTGTTGCACGATCAATTGGCGATCTTTCGTGAATGACTGAATCATCTGCGCCTTTTCGCCAAATACCATCACCGCGACTTCGTCTTCCGGCTTCAGGCGGCGCAAGGCTTCCATCGCGCCGTCGCGGATGATTTCGATCACGGGCCTTACGCTGCCGCTCGTGTCTATCAGCAGCAAAATCGAAAGCGGCAACTTGTCTTTGCCGAAGAAAGAGACTTCCTGCTTGACGCCGTCTTCGTATAGCTCGAAATCTTTTTGCGAGAGTTCGCTCACGACGACGCCGGTCTTTTTACGCAACACTTGCGCATCGAGAATGACCAATTCAGTAGTGATGCGAATGGTGGCTTCGTCAGATTGGGCGAATGTAACGGGGCTGAAAAAAACCAAAGCGATCAATGCCAGCAGCACTTTTACCGCCGAGGCGCAGAGGTCTCGCAGAGGTTCGCGGAGGAAGACAGAGAGAATGCTGCGAAGCTCTGCGAGCTCTCTACGCCTCGGCGGTGAATCAATCTTTCGCATAAGTCTCACTCCTTTTCCGCAACTTCATCCTTCATCACCAACTTCAACAAGTGGCGGTCTCTGCCATAAACATTCGTCAGTTTCGCCAACCGCTCTCGCAGCGCAGGCGTAAGCTGTTCGTACTCAAAGCGCCAGCCCCAGTTGCCGCTTTCGCGGGCGGGTACATTCATGCGCGCCGAGCTGTCACAACCCAAAACGTCCTGCAACGGAATAATTGCCGTGTTCGCCACTGAAGCCAATGCCGTGCGAATCAAGTCCCAATTGATTTCGCTGCCATCCGTGCCGAGGTAGTTCAACAAAAATTCGCGCTCTTCGGCAACGTCTTCCGCCGTGCGCGTACTGTCGCCGACGCCTGCGGTGAACCAGCCGACCGCCGTGTCGTTGTCGTGCGTACCCGTATAAACCACCGAGTTCGGAATATAGTTATACGGCTTGAATTCATCGGCTTGCGCGTCAATGCCGAACGCGAATTGCAAGATGCACATACCGGGAAACTTAAAATCATCGCGCAGCTTTATCACGGCGGGCGTAATCAAGCCGAGGTCTTCGGCGATGATCGGCACATCGCCGAGGGCTTTTTTTATCGCATCGAATAAAGCCGCGCCCGGCCCCGGTTCCCATACGCCGTTGATGGCGGTCGTCTCACCGGCAGGCACAGCCCAATAACTCTCGAAGCCACGAAAGTGATCGAGTCGCACGAGGTCTACGGTCGTCAATGTCGCGCGGATGCGTTCGATCCACCAGCCAAAACCGTCGCGCGCCATTACTTCCCAACGATAAAGCGGATTGCCCCACAACTGCCCCGTCTCGCTGAAATAATCAGGCGGCACGCCTGCGACTTTTAGCGGCTGGCCTGCCTCGTCGAGATGAAACAGTTCGGGATGCGCCCACACGTCAGCACTGTCGTGGGCTACGAAAATCGGAATGTCGCCGATGATCTTGATGCCCTTGCTCGTCGCGTAAGCCGCGAGGCTGACCCATTGCTTGAAAAACAAGTATTGATAAAACCGCTGCGCGCTGAGGGCGTGGGCGTGATTCTCTTTGAAAAAGTGCAGCGCGTTGGCTTCGCGTTGCCGCAAATAAGCGTCCCACTTCGTCCATTCCGCGCCGCCGTGTCCGTCCTTGAGCGCGCGATACAAAGCGTAATCATCCAGCCAATTCGCGTGCTGCGCGACGAAGCTCAAATAGTCGGCTTGCGCGGTTTCGTCGGCTTGGCGCAAAAAATTTTCGTGCGCGCGTTGCAGCTTGGCGAATTTATATTCGATGACCGAGCCGTAATCTACGCGCTCAGTCGGGAAGCGCGGCACGTCAGCCAAGTCATCGGCGGTTAGCCATCCGTCTGCGACGAGCGCATCCAAACTAATCAACAACGGATTGCCCGCAAACGCCGAAAAGCACTGATAGGGCGAGTCGCCATAACCAGTTGGCCCCAACGGCAACACCTGCCATAGGCTTTGCCCCGAAGTGTGCAGGAAGTCTACGAAGGCAAAAGCTGCTTGCCCTAAATCGCCTACGCCATAAGGGCTAGGCAAAGAAGTCGGATGAAGCAGAATGCCACTCGCGCGTGTAAATTTCATATCGGTTGTCGGTATTCAGTTGCCGGTTGTCGGGTCGCTGAGTTAATGATTGCCTTTGCCTCAAAGCCGTTCGTTATCAGTGCGGGTGCGAACCGACAACCGGCAACCGAATACCGACAACTGAAATCACTGTGCGGCTCCCAAAGTGATGCGGGAATAATTCGATTCGCGGTCGCCCACGATGACGCGGAGTTGGTATCCACCGCCGTTTGCCAGGTAGGAAGGGATTTCAAAAACGAGTTCGTCTAAACCGGGAAAGAAGATTGCGGGTCCTGCCAATGCGACAGGACATTCGATGCCGTTGAGCCAGACGGTCACGCGGCTGGCGTAACGCCACCCCGTACCCGTTATCGTCACTCGCGTAGGTTGCTGGCGATTGCCCACCGGTATCGGATCGTTCGAAATCGTTATTTGAGAAATGCCCGAAGTCGTCCACAACCCTGAAGGCAGAAAAGCCGCGTCATCAAGTTCGTCTGAACTTTGCACTAACACGCTCGGCCAGACGCTCACGACGCTGATTTGAGCGGTGAGCGTAGCGCCGTCTTTCGTCAACACCTGCATCGCACGCGGCGAACTGCCGGGCGTGTCTACGATAAAAATCACGCGGGTCGGCGAAACCGAACGCAAGCGCTGAGGCACGCCGTCCAGCAAAACTTCTACGCCGCCCAATTTGGTGGGCGTATCAAACGGGCTTTGTTCAAACGCATCGGTAAAGTTTTCGCCAATGATTTCGGTCAGCCCTTCGCGCACCAGCGGCGCATCGGGATTAAGAAAATTCCTGATCGTCAAGCCCTGCGCCGCCCCCTCAAGTGACGCCAGAAAAAGCAGACCAATCACGAGCAGCCCGCGAGCAGTCAAAGAAATCGTGAAAGGTTGGTGGTGTTGCTTGAGCAAGTGAGTAAGTCCAGTTATTGCAACTGTATGTCTTTCCATTCGCCGCGCACGATAGCCGCGCGAATCTGTTCCGCGTTTTTGCCTTCCTTATTCATTTTGCCCGCCAGCAAGGCTTCTTTCATACAAACCATGCACTCGGCACTGTGCGTATCAATGTGGCAATCGAGCAAGCTCTTGTGTCCGAAACCCGTGTCGCAATAACAATAGCAAGGCTGTTGCGCCAACACGTCTGGATGTTCGAGCGCAATCTGATAAGACGCTTTTACCGAAGCGTTAGAAAATTGCGCAGGCGATAACGTTTTCGGCAAAGGCCGCGCCGCTGCCAAGTCGGCTACGTAATCAGGAACGCGTGGCGTAATGGCGGCCGACGGCGAACTCGCGCCGTGCGCGTCATGTCCCGCGTTATTCGCCGTGGGCGTAGTCGTATTCGTCGCCGGTTTCGAGGCAGGCTCGCAAGCCATTATCAAGAGCGACAAACTCATCACCGTTAAAAATAAAGATACTTGTTTCATAAATTCAAAAGCTCCTCACCGCTCAACCGCTTGCGCATTGTGAGCGAATCGCCGCTGGTGTTGATCGTGATAAATCCGAATCGTTCATAAAGCCTGCGCGCCGGATTGTCGCTCGACACGCTTAACGAAAGCGCCGCCGAGGCTGGATGCTGTTGACGCGCTTGGTCAATCATCCGTTCCAGCAATTGCGTACCCACGCCGCGCCCGCGATATTCCGGCAACAGCGCGATAGAAAGTTCCGGTGTCGTGTCGTCTAAATAACCATACGCCGGACTCAATTGCGTAAACTGCCGCAGCCAAACCGCGCCCATCGGTGTCCCCGACGCTTCATCCACTGCCATCAAGCCGCTGTCACCCGCTCGTCCCCACTCGCTGACGTATTGCGCCAACGCAGGTTCACGAACAATCTCACGCGGCAATGGCGCTGCGCCTTCGGGCATATACAGCGCGTGATAGAGCACCTCCCAGAGAAAGGCTTGGTCGGTTGATTCAATTTGTCGAAAAGCAATTTGCAACATCATTATCGGGCGGGCTTGTCTGAATGCGGGCGCATTGTAACGAGGCAATGGGTACAAGAACAAGGTGGCATCTGGTTACGGGTCTACGAAGTCAAAGTTAAACGCTTGAAGCCCGCGAAGGCGGGCGGGAGCATAAAGCCTGGGGTTAAGGCGTGAGCCGCGTAACCCCAGGAGAATACGCCGAAGTGTGCGCAAGCCCGCAACGCGGGCGGCAGTGAGTGATGTCATCAGCAACCAGCTATCGCCCGCCTTCGAGGGCTAGGTATGGGCTTTCCACTTTTTCCTGGGGTTGCGGCGCTATCGCGCTCCACCCCAGGCTTTATGCTCTCGCCCGCCTTCGCAGGCTGAGACTGGGCAAACCAGATGCTTTAACTTTGAATTCGGTCACACGGAAAGGCGAAGCCTTTCCGCACATCACGGCGGCAGAGCCGCAAGGTGCGACGCTTAAAAACCGCCGCGTCTTTGTTGGAAGCAGAGTTTCGCGTTGAGATTGCTACGGTGAAGTTGAGATTGCTACGGTGAACGAGACGCTTAAGTAGTTGGTTAATCGAGAGTTCAACACAATAACCATTCTGTTGCATTGGAGAAGATCTAAAATTGAAAAACCCTAGCAAAAAGCAGGTTTTTGCTAGGGCGATTTCGGCGAAAATTTAACTGTAATGTTGCACTGGCTGAAAATCGTTATCGCTTTTGGGGGCGGACTACCTCAAATGAATCTTTGCCATTGATGAGATAAAAGTAAAAATCAGAATCAAGTGTAAGGATTTTTCGCAAACCTCTTTGTTCAGCTAAGACAATCAGGCTGGCATCGGCAAAGTCCATGGGTCTATCGCCATATTTTCCCATTAGCTCAAAAGCTCGCTCCCATTCGTTTAGCTCTGGTTGATATAGCGTGATGATGCCTTTGATAAAATATTCTTTTAAGCGTTCTTGTGCATCTGCCTTTGAAGATTGATTTATCAGATGTAAGGTTTCTGTTAGGCAAGACCAAGTGGTAACAAAGGGCGGAGCAAATGATTGAAACAAAGCCGTTGCTTGTTCCTGTGATTTTTTGTCTTGGTCGTTAAAGAGGTCAACGAGAACGCCCGTATCAATTAAAATCATCTGGTAATTTCAGCAATGGAAAAGCCATCAAGAATCTGTGAAAGGCTACGCCCTTGATTATCTTTTCCGTCGGGGCAGTTTTGGCGTACCCATTCTTGCGGTGTTACGCCTTGTTTTTCTGCGATTTCTTCTAAGGCAAAAAATCTTCGCTTCTCATCTTCGTGTTTCTCACGCAGATAATTACCCAACGTTTCTTGTTCGCCTTGTGTTTGGGTTGCTATGCCGTTTGATTGAATCTTTAGCAAATAGCTTTCTGTCCCGTTGCCATTCTCGGCAAGCCTGCGTAACAGGGCATCAATGGACAGCCCTTGATTGCTCGCTTGTGCTTGCAATGCTTGTAAAATTGTCTGATCTATTTCAAGTGTTGCGGTTGCCATAGTGTTTGCCTCTTACCTTTAGTTTACCCATATTTTGATGCAGTCGGCAACTTTTAGTTTTTACGAAAAGTGCATAAATCACGTTATCGGACTTGATTGAGAATTGCACTACGGGCCAGCTTGTCCCACCACTTGTAAAAACTCTTTCGGGTTGACGATTTTCAAAAAACGAAATCGTTTTTGAGAGTCTCGGCCCTCGGCTTTATCCCACCGCATCAAATCCAACAAGTCATTATCCCAGCTAACCAAGTAATCGGCCTGCACTTCAATCGCAAGATTCAAATACGGTTCATCTTTTGGGTCTCTGGGGTAAGTAAAACGTTCTCTGACATTGCGCACAAATCGTCCCTTGTAGGTTAAAAGCTGAACGAGGCCAACCACGATGTCGTCAGTAATGTGTTCGTATCGGTCACGGATGTAAGCGCGAGACAGAACATCCTTTACTTCCTCAATGGTGTCGCGGCTCACGGCAATCGAGATTTCCCCTCGTTCAAAATAGGACAGGCATTTTCTGGCAACGCCTTTAGGGTTGATTGCACTTTGAACGATGATCACCGTATCGAGAACGACGAGGTACTTACTTGGCACGACGCTCTGCCCTTACCTCAGCAAGTGCAAATTCAATGTCACTTCTGAGTTCTTCGTCTGTCTTGCCACTCGCGACAAAGGCGGCTCCAACATCAGCAAACAGTTCGCTGATCGTCGGCAACTCAGCCACGCGCCTTAAAGTTTCAACGGCGTATTGTTCAACCTCAACGCCTTCTGCTTTGGCTTTTTTGGTGAGCAACGACTTAAGCTCGATATCCATTGGCAATGTCATCACTGCTTCCATAGATGCAACCTCCTGTAAATCAAGACTACGTTTGTTTGCCAAGCTCAATACCTGCCAAGCAATTTCTTCCAAATCCGAAATGGTTTCGCTGTGGCAGTAAGCCGCTTGTTTAACGAGACAATATTCGTGGCATTAATATCGGTCAAGCCATTCTCTTTGCCAAGAGATAAACCCTTGAGGATTTCGATGCTGTCACTTATTCCGCGCCAAAGAAAATCTCTACGTCGTCAATTTCCTGCGTAATCCGACACGGCGGCAGGCTCTCAATAAACTGTTGACCGTAACCTTTGGTCAACAACCGCGCATCGAGCAACGCAATGACGCCGCGATCTGAAGCGGAGCGGATGAGGCGGCCTACGCCTTGTTTGAGCGTGATGATGGCAGAGGGCACGGAGTATTCGTTGAAACTGCTGCCGCCCTGTTGGTCAATGTGGCGTTGGCGCGCGGCGACGACGGGGTCTGAGGGAACGGCGAAAGGCAGCTTGTCAATGATGACGCAAGAAAGTGCTTCGCCGCGCACGTCTACGCCTTGCCAGAAGCTGGCGGTGGCGAACAGCACGGCGTTCGGCGTAGCGCGAAACTTATCTAACAAACCCGAACGCGCGCCTTCGCCTTGCATAAAGATGGGGAAATCAATTTCGGGTTCGACCAGTTGGCGCAGCGCCTGCATCCCGCCGTGGCTGGTCGAGAGTACGAAGGCGCGCCCCTTACTTAAATTGAGTAACTTAATAATTTCGTCAGCGGCGGCTTGCGTGAAACCGCCATCACGCGGTTCGGGCATATTCTTTGGCAAATAAATTAAAGCTTGTTCTTTGAAATCGAAGTTGGATTCAGCTTGTAACTCAGCGGCGTTCGCTACGCCTAACCGTGAGCGTATGAAATTGAAGGTTCCGTTGCTGGTCAGTGTGGCTGAAGTCAGCACGCAGCTTTCGACTTTCTCGAACAAACGTTCAGCCAGAATGCCTGACGAATCAATCGGCGTCGCGGTCAGGAAGAAGCCGCGTCCGCGCCGTTCGCACCAATAAACAAACATCGGATCGTCGGCCATCAAAATGAATTGCAAATCGAAGCGCAGTTGTTCAGCGCGCCGCAGAATTTGTTCCATTTCGGGCGGCGCGTCTTTGATGACGTTCAAACTCGAAATCATTCGATCAAGCGCGGCCTTGAGTTGAATGTAACGTTCACCGGCTGGCGTAGCTTCAAAGCTGCCGTCGCGGTTCTTGCGCGCAAACATTTGTTGTTTGAGTACGAAGCGGCCTTCGTCGTTCGACATCATTCTTGGCAGGCGCGGGTCGTTGCCTGAAAAAATCAGCCAGAACTGATCGGCGAACTTGCTGACGCGCGCCGTAGCCTTGACGACTTCGCGCGAAGCCTCGACATTCAAGATGGGCAAACGCGAAATGTCGCCGAGCAGATCGTCCACTTGATAGCTCGAAACGTGCGAACCGAAATAAGAAGCGGCGATGTCTTCGAGTTGGTGGGCTTCGTCAAAGATGACGGCGGAATAATCGGGCAGCACTTGTCCCCACTCGCGGTCGCGCAGCGCCAGGTCGGCAAAAAATAAATGATGATTGACGATGACGATGTCGGCATCAAGCGCCGCCTGACGCGCTTTGGTGATGAAACAATCGTCGAAGCTGGGACATTTTGAACCGATGCAAATGTCTGAACGCGCGTCTACGTGCCGCCAGAAATTTACCTTCTCAGGTAATTCGGTCAGTTCGGCGCGGTCTCCGGTTTCGCTGTCATAAGCCCAACGCCTGACGAGATCGAATTGATCTATTTCATCCATGCCTTCCAGCACGGGCGCAGTCTCGGCGCGTTTCAACCGATGCAGGCAAACATAATTGCTGCGGCCTTTGAGATAAGTCGCCTTGAATTTTTTGGGCAGCACTTTTTGCAGAAACGGGATGTCTTTGAAATAAAGCTGCTCCTGCAAATTCTTGGTGCCGGTCGAAATGATGACGCGGCGTCCGAGGGCGATGGCGGGTACGAGATAAGCCAGCGACTTCCCTGTTCCCGTACCTGCTTCGACTAACAGATGCTTGCGGTCAGTTAGTGCGGTCGCTACGGCCTCTGCCATTTCGAGTTGGCCGGAACGGAATTCGTAATCAGGGTGATGCTGCGCGATGAGGCCGTCAGGGCCGAAGATGGATTCCATCATAAGAATTGCGGATTGCGGATTTCAGATTGCGGGTTGATTTGCTTGCGACAAAAATTTTCAGGCGCAGTCTAACACGGCAGCCTTCGTTTGTTTCAATGAAGCAACACGAATTGACAGCGCTGCGCTGTGACGTTGAGAATGCCAATCGTCGCAAGACAAATCCTGCAAAATCATTAACACCAGTTCACAACCCTGAAGGAGGATTGAATGAAAAACTATGTCACGACTTTACGTTATTTGACCGGGCTGATGGCGATCAATATCGCGGTCACGTTGGTCGGCTTCGCGCAAGCCTCACAACCCGCCGGGCAACCGGATGCAGCGAAACGGATGCGTCCGTCGGCGGGCGATCCGGCGACGGTCGAACGCATGGTCACCGAATGGACCCGCGCCAAGGCTTTCACCAAAGAATATCTCGACGCGATGCCAGCCGACGGCATTACGTTCACGCCTTCGCCCGACATTCGCACGTTCGGACAACAGATGTTGCATCTGACTTCGGCGCATTTCGGTTTTGCTTCACAAGCCGCAGGCGTCAAACCGCCAGCTTACGACTTGCGCAATCTCGAAAAAGCGAAGGAATACGAGAACAAAGAGGCGCTGACCAAGATCGTGATGGAAAGTTACGATTTCATCATTGAGGCGGTTAAGAATTTGGACGCGGCGAAATACGGTGAGAAGTTCAAACTCTTCGGCCAGTTCGATGTGACGCGGCTCGGAGCGTTCGATAAAGCCTTTGAACATCAAACCCATCATCGCGGACAAACGACGATTTACCTGCGGATGAAAAACGTCAAACCGCCTGCCGAAAAGTTGTTTTAATGAAAATAGGTGGGACAGGATCGTA
>JAYSVR010000614.1:0-3123 GCA_043718445.1 Acidobacteriota bacterium
ACGCGGATCAACGTCCATCGCTTCGAGCGGCACGACGCCTTTTTCTGACGAAGCGAAATACTCTTTCTCGGTCTTGCCGAACCACAACGGACGCAAGCCGAGTGCGTCGCAACTGAAGACGACTTCATCGCCTTCGCGCGCGATGATCGCGGCGGGGCCTTGCGCCATCGAACCGAACGCACGGCGGAAGTAACGATGGAAGTCTTTCATCGGCGAATCGAATTTCTCGGTTTCGCTCCACACGGGCGGGAAGATAATTTCGAGCGTTTCCATCAGCGACAAGCCGTAATTGAACATCAGGCTTTCGACGACGCGGTCGAGAATTTGTGAGTCACTGGCATTGCCGGGCAATTGAAAGCCGAGCGAAATGGCTTCGCGCGTGAGGCGGTCAATCGCGTTGATTTCGCCGTTGTGGCCGAGCGTCGAAAACATCTGCGCTTTCTCAGCCGCCGACGTGGTGTTCGTCGAATAGCGTCCGTGTCCCAACGTAATCGCCGATTTGAAATCAGGGCTGGAAAGTTCAGGGAAGTAACGGCGCAAGGCTTCGGCGTCGCCGCGCACTTTGAATACGCAACTGGACTTGCTCAGGCTGGCGACGTGCAGCGGCAAGTCGCGTTCGAGTTGCAGGTGAACCTGATAAGTGTCTCGGTGTTCCAACCGGCGCGCGCCGCGTGGAATCGCAGCAATCTGCCAGAAGCAAGGTTCGTTATTGCGTCCCAACGGTCCTAACGTAGCCGGTTTGGTCAGCGCGTCTTGCGCAAGTACGACCTCTAATCCATGAGCCTCAAACAGGGCGAGCGCACGACGCTTGATGTCTGCGTGCTGCGCGCGTTCGGCGGCGGGCAAGAGGATATGTGCGACCGTGAAATAAGAATGGTTCACCGTCTCGCCGATCAGGCGATTGGCCTCGAGCCGCTGTTGCCAAATCTCACGTGGGATGTCGGTTTGAATGCCGCAACCATCGCCTTCGCCCGCGATTTCGCCGGTGCGATGCCCCATCTTGGTCAGGGCTTCAATCGTACGCTTAACGTTGCCATGCGAAGGTTTGCCGTCGCGCTTCACGTTCGCCACGATGGCGCAGGCGTCACGTTCTTGTTCGATGCCGAGCAATTCTAAAAGAGTCATAGTCGTTAGTTAATGATGGTGATGAAAAGCAAAAACCCCAGCGAGCTTTTGATTTGGGCTTCGCTGGGGTTTGCTTTCAGTTTTCGCTTTTGATTTGCGTTTAACTTTTGCTACCAGCGATACCTTTGCGTTTAGCTACGAGAATCTTGTCCGACGAAAGCGGGTTTGCCGATGCCGCTTTAGACGGCGCGGCGGAGGCAAAGGTTTTTACAGCTACGAAGTCCATCGGGAAACCAAATCGTCGGTGAATTATTTTTCGGGTGCGGTGATAAGAACGCGGGCAAGTTACACGCCGAGGCCGCGTTTTGTCTAGCTGGTCTGACCTGATGCGACCTGAAATGATTTTATGTCACGATAAGACTTCATCATCATAAACGGCCTGAACAATCAGAATGATTCATCGTCAATCAGTCGAATCGTTGACGGTTCTGGCATCACGCCAGACCTGGGCATAAATCAATTGCTGACTAGCACCTAGCGAATTACAATCCCGCCGCCGCAATCATTAAGCACAAAGGAGCTTGCAACCATGAGACCCGCAGTAGAACGCGCACCGATCAACGATCAGGAATACGAACTCGTGAACGGCCATTGGGAGGCCAAAGAAATGGCTGGATTGAAACACGGCGAAGTCATTATGCGCTTAGGCGCAAGGCTTCAGCTTCACGTTGAACAAAACGACTTAGGTCAAATTTATAGCCCTGACACGACCTTTCAAGTAGGCAAAAATCAGCGCCTTCCTGATTTATCGTTCGTCGCCAAAGACCGCATTCCTGCTGAAGAAGAACAATATGGCATCGGCAGGTTCGCGCCCGATCTCGCTGTCGAAGTAATTTCGCCCAACGATTTTTGGGAAAAGGTGCAGGACAAGATCGCGGAATACTTTGCCGCTGGCGTGCGCGAAGTATGGATCGCCACGCTCTCTCAGAGGATTGTGAGCGTTTATCGTTCGACCACACAGGTTACGATTTTGACGGAAGCTGATGAACTTACGAGTGCCGAATTACTGCCCGACTTTCGCTGCCGCGTGAGCGATATTTTCGGGCCGCGTCCTGCGCCTGCGGCAGAAGAAACCTCTGCGGTAATTCACTGACGCTTTCGCATTCCTCCTCAGCTATAATCAGCGCGCTCCGAAAAACCCCAGAGGCAATCATTCAATGTTACAAATTCAAACCCGCGTGAGCGGTACGGTGACGATTCTCGAAATCAACGGCAACCTGACCATCGGGCGCAACGAAGAAACGCTGCGCGAAACGGTTATGCGGCTGATCGCCGAAGAGCAACATCACGTCTTGCTCAATCTGGCTGACGTACCCACGATTGACAGTTCGGGCATCGGTGCAGTCATCAAATGTTTCACGACGTTGAATGACAAAGGCGGCAAGCTCAAGGTGTTAAAGCCTTCGCGGATGGTGCGGCAACTGCTGACCATCACCGGCTTGCTTTCGGTCGTGGAAGTCCACGAAGACGAAGCACAAGCAATCGCATCTTTTTAACAATCCGCAATCCGCAATCTGAAATCCGCAATGGCGCAGGCGCAAATCAAAGTCATCAATCGTTTCGGCGTCGAACGGCTCTTGCCGCTCGACAAACCCGTATTCACCATCGGACGCAAGGCCGAAAACGATTTGCAGATGTTGTCTGACACCGTTTCGCGGCAACATGCCGAGATCCGTTTTGAGAACGAAGCCTTCGTCATTCACGACATTGGCAGCAAGCGCGGCACGTTCGTCAACGATCAACGCGTAGAAAATTTGGCGCTCAACCACAACGACCGCATTCGCATTGGCGGCGACGACGAACAGTTCATCGTCTTTCTGGCTGAAGCCGTTGAAGAAACTTCGATCATTTTCGACACGGGCGCGCATCCGATCAGTCTCACTTACGACCGCGCGCCCGAAGCTTCAGCCAACGAAGAATTGCAAAAGCTCTCGCGTTATCTCGAAGTCAATCAGGCCTTCAAACATTCGCTCAACCCCGACGACGTGCTGTGCCTGA
>JAYSVR010000615.1:0-3115 GCA_043718445.1 Acidobacteriota bacterium
GCGTGGCGCTTCTACGCACACGGCCTATCCAGCTTTTGAACTGCCCTTGCATACGGCTGGACTTAACGCTGCCGCGAGTTGGGAAAGTTATGTGTTTGAACGCGCCGCGCCTGTGCCGCATTGGCGTAATTACGTCGAGGGAGCCGTGCGTTATGCGCAATGGCAACACGGCGCGAGCGTGACGCAAGGCTTTGACTTCCTGGTTGATTCAACGATTCCAGCCTGCGGCGGTTCGTCTTCGTCATCGGCATTGACGTGCCTGATTGGAGCAGCGTTGCGCAACGCGAACGGCCTTGCACTCACGCCGCACGAACTGGCGCTGGATTCTTCGCGCGCCGAATGGTTCGTCGGCACGCGTGGCGGCGCGATGGATCACCAGACGATCTGTCTTTCACAACCTGACGCGGCGGTTTTGATTCATCACGACACGCGCGCGACTGAAACGGTGGCGCTGCCCGCGACGGGGTACGTATGGGTCACGTTCTTTTCGCACGAAGCCGACAAGGGCAGCGGCGTGATGCTGGAATACAACACGCGCGCCGCTGTGTCCCGCATTGTCATTCCCGCGTTGTGGGAAGGAGCGCCGAAGGATTTGCCCGCTACGATTACGCTGGATGAATTCGCGCGCGATCACGCAAAGGCTTTCACTGAATGCACCCGACTCTTTCCGCAACTCGTACAAGCACGCAGAAGTGAAGCTCTGCCGGTGCGCGCTTACGCCGAACATCATCAAGGCGAAGTGCTGCGCATCACGCAAGCGTTGGAATGGTTGCGCGCTGAAAGCACCATTAGTGACGACACGATGCGCAGGCTGGGCGAATTGCTTAACGAAACGCACGCCAGCTTGCGCGACCTTTACGGCATCAGCACGCCGGAAGTGGAAACGCTGCGCGACTTGGTGCTGCGTGAGGCTTCAGTTTATGGGGTTTACGGCGCACGGCTGATGGGCGGCGGCTTCGGAGGCAACGTGTTGGCACTGGTTCGAGAAGAAGCCGTAGCCGCGTTGATTGAAAAGGTGCAAGCCGAGTTTTATGCGCCACGCAACCGCAATGCTTCAGCGGAAGGCGCTGTCATGGTTTCAACGCCGGGCGCGGGATTGCATACGGTCAGCGATTGAGCGCGTGCGCGAGTTAGCGTTGATTCAGTCGCCAGCGTAAAAAGACGCGATAGGCCACAGGCCGCGTGCCGTAGATGCGTTCGACCAGCCCGCTGGAATGATGCAGCGTCGCGTCTGCGCCAATCCCTAAACGCCAGCGATCTTGCACGATCAAGTCGCGCACGCCACCGAACGTGAACGCGCCTACGCGCCGCAACAACGTATAAACAAAAGGATCAATTTCATTCGGGTCAGGATGCGCTAGCGAACTCCGCAACAAGGTAAAACACTCCGCGCTCCGCACTCCGCACTCCGCACTCAACCGTCGCGGTTCAGTCGCCAAGCCGGGGCGGCGAAAGATATTCGAGACGAGCAAGCCTTGCTTATCAGCCAACTCAAGCCGCGTATAAACGTGGTTGCGCTCAAACAAACTCACCGTAGATTCAAACAGATAAGCATTCGCCAAATAGCTTTCGTTAAACGTCGGATCGTATTCGCGGTTGCGTCCCCACACGGCGGTCGCAGCTAAGTTCGCGTTGGTGAAGGCGCGGCTGTATGCGAGCGAAGCCGTCCAGCGTTTCAAGCTGCCGGGGTGAAAGACTTCGGGGTTTTGCAATCGCCCGTAAGAAATTTGCGCAGACCAATTCGCCGTTGGCGCAAACCACAGGCGCGCGCTGTATGAATCGAGCTTGCCGAGTTCGACGCGCAGTCGGTCTTCGTCGGGTTCGCGTCCGCGAAAGAGTGAGGCTTCGAGTTTGAACCAGCGCGCGCGCAAGCCTGCGGTCAAGACGCCGTGCGAGATATGGGTCGAATCCATCAGGTGATGCCCCAGCGGAGCCGCCGGGTTTTCGCGCGCCGAGGCGCGGTGCATATACGCCATCGGCCCCAACGCGGGTTCGCCGACGGGCGCAGCGTAAAGTTCGAGCGAAGTGTTTTCGCTCAATGGCAACGCATAGCTCGCGGCGAGTTCCATCACCGCGTCGTGCGGATGTTGCGCGTCAATCACAGGGCGGTTGCGATAGGTTTCGCCGGTCTGAAAGAGTTGCGGCGAACCGCCGTGCGGCACGGTCAACGCTTCGGCAGAAAGCATGCCGCGCAATTGCAGCACGCCGCGTCCGACCTGACGTTGCGCCATCAGCATCAGCCAGTTTTGCGATTCGGCTTTTGTCACGCCGCGCGGTTTGGGTTGATGATTCAGGCCGGCGATGATTTGTCCGTGCGCCATCCATAACCAATCACGGGACCAATCGCGCGCGCGCCACGTGATGCCATTCGTTGGTGAGGCAATGGGTTGCTGGCTGGTGCCCGAACCCATCGCATTCATTTTCAAATTCATCAACTCAAGTTTGACTTCGCTGGGTTCAATGCCCGCGAACGCGCCGCGTCCTTGTTGCCAGCCTTCCAGGCATTCGCCGCATACGCCGCCGGTCTTGTTTGCCAGCGCCGCGCCGCACTGACAATCGCCCGCGAGCGCGCACGAAGCGCAGCCGCCGCCGATGCAGCAGTTAAACCGGTTTTCGCTTTGCAAAATCTGTTTGGCTTCGTTGAGCGATTGGCGCGCGAGGATGAGCTCAGTCACGCGCTGAAGTTTTTCTTCGTCAGTGAGCGGCGGCGCAGCTTGCAACGGAATGGCTTTGTCTGAATTCGCTTGCCGCGTCTCGACACATTCGCCGCATCCGCCGTGCCCGGCTTTGACCTGCGCACCGCAAGCGCAGCCGCCCTGTCGCAACGCGCAAACATCGCACGAAGGCTTGGCACAACAAGCGTGACTGATTTGTTTTTTCGCGGCGTCGAGCAAGCGGCGCGTTTGTTTGAGCGCAGGTGCGGCTTTGGTGGGTTTGCGGTTTTTACGTTTGAGATCGTGGGCGTAACTGGGAAGCGCAAAGATTAGGCAAAAGAATAAAAGACAAAGACGCGGCAGCGTGTCCGTAGCCCGACCGTTAGCCTTGTCATTACCTAGTTTTTTGCACGGAGCTTGACAGCCTTGCATCAGGTCGATCTCCTTTAGAAAGTGGAAGT
>JAYSVR010000616.1:0-9407 GCA_043718445.1 Acidobacteriota bacterium
CGTTGCGTAGTCAGTTAGCCCATCGAAAGCAACGGGCTAACTGACTACGCAACGCAAGCTCGGCAACTTGCGCTACGGCTTGTGAAGTAGTTATGAACACATCAGTAAAACAACTGGCAAGCACATTCATCCTGACCTGCTTGTTGACAGTCTCGACTGTCGCGCAAAAGAAAGAGCAGTGGGACAAAGTAGACCGCATGGTGATTCAACTCGAAGAACTCAAAACCGAGTTCATCTTGTTGCAGCGTTCGATGCAGGCCATGCAGGAAACCTTTAACAAGACCAACGGCGAATCGCGTACGTTGATCGAACAGATGGGCGACAACATCGCGGCAATTCGGCGCGCGCAGGCTTCGGTGACGACGAGCGCGACCGATACGGCTTCGCAAATTTCGGTAATGGGCGAACGCGCAACGGCTACGAACTCGCGCATGGAACGGCTGTCGGAACAATTCGCCCAACTCAAAAAACTGATCGAAGACATTCCGAAAATGCCTACGTTCACGCAACTGACACCGGGCAATGCCGAACAATTATTTGCCGCAGCTTATAGCGATTATTCGCGCGGCAATTTCGATCTGGCGCTGTCTGAATTTAAGCAGTATGTCGAGACTTATCCTTCGTCAGAGCTCGCCGACAACGCACAATACTGGATCGGCGAGATTCTTTACGCTCAGAAGAAATTGCCCGAAGCGATTGCCGAATTCGAGAAAGCTGCGCTCATCAACGCGCAAGGCGACAAGACGCGCGTGGCTCTTTATAAGCGCGCACTCGTGTTGCTTGAGATGGGCAAGAAAGACGAAGCCGTCGCGCAATTTCTTTCGTTGACGAAAAATTACGCCAACACGAATGAGGCAGCATTGGCTACGCAACAACTGCAACAAATCGCGCCCGAAGCACTCGCGCCACCGCCTGCACCGGTGACGCCTGCGCCCGTGGCTGCTCCACCCAAAAAGAAAAAACCATAGGCAAAGGTAGCGTAACCTGCCGAGGTTGCGCTGTCCTCGCAATTAGCCCAATGAGCAACGACGCAACCTCGGCAGGTTGCGCTACCTGTTTGGAGACACACGAATGACGACGATGATGAACACTCCCCTGACGATGCGCGTGTTGATGGAGCGCGGCCCGTTATATGCCTCTGACACCGAAATCGTCTCGAAGACGCGCGATGGAATCCATCGTTACACTTACGCCGATATGGGGCATCGTGCGAAACAGTTGGCGAACGCGCTGACCAAGCTCGGCGTCAAGCAAGGCGACCGCGTAGCCACCCTTGCCTGGAACTCTTATCGCCATCTCGAAATTTATTACGCCGTACCGTGTATGGGTGCGGTTTTGCATACCTTGAATTTGCGACTCTCGGCGGAACATCTCGCTTACATCATCAACCACGCCGAAGACAGCGTGATCTGTGTTGACGACGAATTGTTGCCCTTGCTCGAACGCATCGGCGATCAACTCACGGGCGTCAAACATTTCATCGTGATGAGCAATACGGGTACTTACACGACCAAGCTCGACCCCGCGCACAATTACGAAGACTTGATCGCGGGTGAAAGCAGCGAATTCACCTGGCCTGGCCTTGATGAAAACGCGCCGATGGGTTTGTGTTACACGAGCGGCACGACCGGCAATCCGAAAGGCGCGATGTATACGCACCGGTCGAATTACCTGCACACCGTCACGCAATGCATGGCCGACGGCATGGGCGTCAAAGGCGCAGACACTGTGATGGCCGTTGTGCCGATGTTTCACGCCAACGCCTGGGGCTTGCCTTACGCCGGTTGCACCGTAGGCTTCAAGCAAGTTTTCTGCGGCCCGATGATGGACGGCCCTTCGATCTGTCAATTGTTGCAAGACGAAAAAGTCACAGTCACGGCAGGCGTGCCTACGATTTGGATGGGCGTGAAAGCTGAGTTGGAAGCCAACCCAGGCAAGTATGATTTGTCCAGCTTGCGCGCGATGACCTGCGGCGGATCGGCTCCGCCCCGTGCGCTGATTGACTGGTTCGAAACCACGCTCAACATTGATTTCATTCAAGCCTGGGGTATGACTGAAACCAGTCCGCTCGGTTCGGTCGCGCGCCTCAAAGGCAAGATGGCGGATTGGCCGCGCGCCAAACAACTAGACGTGAAACAACGCTGCGGCATCATCGCCGCCGGACTCGAAGCGCGCATCGTCAGTGAAGACGGCACGGAAGCCGCGCACGACGGCGTAGCCATGGGCAAGCTGCTCGTACGCGGCCCCTGGATCGTCAGCGAATACTACAAAGCTGATGCGCCCGAACGCTTCCCCGATGGATGGTTCGACACGGGCGACATCGCTACGATGGATGCCGAGGGCTATCTGGCGATTGCCGACCGCGACAAAGACGTAATCAAGAGCGGCGGCGAATGGATTTCGTCAGTTGATTTAGAGAACGCGATCATGGCCGTCCCCGGCGTCGCCGAAGCCGCCGTCATCGGCGTCAATCATCCGCGCTGGCAGGAACGTCCAATGGCTTGCGTCGTCTTGAAAGCCGGAGCCGAAGTCACACACGAACAAATCAACGAACACCTCGTCACCAAGTCCGGCATCGCCAAATGGTGGCTGCCCGACGAAATCAAATTTGTCGAAGCCATCCCCAAAACCAGCGTCGGCAAATTCGATAAAAAAGTCATTCGCCAGCAATACAAGGACTACGTATTGCCCGCATAGTCACGGTGTTCAACCAACTCAACGGCACCGTATGCCGCGCGATTACGCCATTATCCATTGTCAATTTTCCCTTACTGGCAGAGAGAAGCATCTCGCAGCTTTTGCCTTTGCCAATAAGGAAAAATTGACAATGGATAATGGCCTTTCTCATTCATCTCACCTGACGGAACCAATGCTCGTATGAACAACTCAATGCCTACCGACTTTGAAATCGTCCTGTTCGCCAATCAGCAAGCATGGCGCAAGTGGCTGGCGAAACAGCACGCCAAAGCGCCGGGACTCTGGCTACGCTTTGCGAAAAAAGGTTCCGGCGTAGCTTCGGTCACTTACGAAGAAGCCTTAGACGTAGCGTTGTGTTACGGCTGGATTGATGGATTGAAAAAGAAGTACGACGAACAAACTTATATGCTGCGCTTCACGCCACGCGGCCCGCGCAGCGTCTGGTCGAAAATCAATCGCAACAAAGTCCTCGCCCTCATCGAATCAAACCAGATGCAACCCGCCGGACTCAGCGCCATCGAACGCGCCAAACAAAACGGACAATGGGACGCGGCCTATGATGGGCAAAGCACGATAGAAGTCCCCGATGACTTGCAAGCGGAGCTCAACAAAAACGCGAAGGCTAAAAAGTTTTTCGCTACGTTGGATAAAGTGAACCGCTACGCAATTTTGTTTCGGCTGCAAACGGCGGTGAAGTCTGAAACCCGCGCCAAACGGCTGCGGCAATTTGTCGAGATGTTGGAACGAGGCGAGAAGCTGCACTGAAGCAGAATGAACGGCCTGAGCATTTCAAGGGATAACTTCAAACGCCGCACTGCCATCTCGCCCAAAGGCGGGGAACTATCTTTTTTCATTTTTTATTTCTTTGCCTGGTGGCAATAAATCATCAAATAAAATTTCATCTGGCGTCATCACAATGACGGTTCCGTTGCGTAAAGCCGTTACAGATTTACGGTTTCGCTTGTGCATACGAAGCGCTTCCAACACGGCATCCCGAAATATCACTTCGATGTCTTTACCGTGAACAGTAAATAACCCTTCTTCCAGCCATGCGGCATTCTTCATTGCACCACCTCACAGAAAGCTTTCCAAATATCCGTGGCAAAAATCTCCGGTTCAGCCGCCACTTTGCCACTCGCGACTAACCTCGGATCGCCGAAAGCAGAATTGTCATATACTCCCCACTCGTCAGCGAGAGGCTGGTAGATCGAAAAAAAGTTTTGCACCCCTCTCACATATCGGCGCCGAATCACCTCTTCAGGAATACTATGTCCAAGTGCCTCAACTCTCAGCCTAACACGTTGCACCGCTAATTCGGGAGTTTGCAGCCAAATAAATAATAAATTAATGCGGTAGCCAGAGTCTTTCAGCTTGGCTATAAATTTTGCGTGGCTCTTTCCTGCCAGCGTCGTTTCCAACGCAAAACTTTTTTTATGGCCTTCGTGATTGCGCAACGTTTTGATCATATCTTTTCCCGCTTTCATCGCCATCAACTCTGGTTCAAAACCTGATAGCCTTGCGGCAATCTGGTCAGCATTGACATATAGCTTCAGGTCTAACTCGTCACGCAAAAGTACCGGAGCAATCGTAGATTTGCCCGCGCCATTAGGCCCTGCGATGATTACAATTTTGGGATCAATATCCATACGATATGCCTTAGTAAGCAGAACGCTACAACTTTTCCAACCCCGCATACTTCGCCACCAGCTTCTTCATTCCATAGCCCGGAAAGTTGATGGTGAGTTTGGCGTCTTCGCCTTCGCCTTCGACGCGGACGATCAAGCCCTGGCCGTATTTCGCATGCCGGACGCGCTGGTTCGAGCGAAAGCCTGATGACGAGCCACCGCTCGAACCCGCCTTAATCAACGTAGGTTTCGCGGGTGCAGCTTTCTGGGCAGCTTGCCGTTCAAGAAAGTCTTTGATGCCCTGTTGATCGTTGTAAGTCTTGCCTTGAAACGATGGCTTGGGCTTTTGCGGATAAGGCGTAGCCGTCAGCGTACGTCCGCCAAAGCTCGCGCCTTTATTCGTGACGCTCGCTTTGCCGTGCTTGAGCCAGCTTGGGCCTTTCGACAAATCGTCGAGCAATTCGCGCGGGAATTCGTTCAGAAAGCGCGAAGGTTCGGCAGGCATCTCTTCGCCATAAACGCGCCGCGCCAGCGCGTGCGTAAGGTAAAGATATTTTTCGGCGCGCGTGATCGCTACGTAACAAAGCCGCCGCTCTTCTTCGAGTTCGGCTTCGTTGTCGCGGGCGCGCGAATGCGGGAAGAGGCTTTCTTCCATGCCGACGATAAACACGAGCGGAAACTCCAAGCCTTTGGCTGCGTGCATCGTCATCAACGTGACTTGGGCTTCGGCTTGGAATTTGTCGGTGTCGGAACTCAGCGCCGAACGATCTAAAAACTCGCGTACCGTTTCGCCGGACTCCTGCGCTTCGGCGGCAGCGTTGACGAGTTCTTCGAGGTTGCGCAAACGGCTTTCGGCTTCGTCGGATTTTTCTTCCTTGAGTGCGCGTTCATAGCCCGTATCAATCACTGCCGCTTTGACGAGTTCGGAAAGTTCTGTTTGCGCATTCGCTTTGGCAATCAGGGCTTTGATGATGTCTTGAAAAGCCGTCAGCGCGTTGAGCGTACGCGCGGGATGCATGCGTTCGTCGAGAATCAGGTTGAGCGCGACCCAATGCGATACGCCGAGTTGTTTGGCGCGGCGCTCAACGTCATCCAACGTAGACTTCCCTATCCCGCGCGTCGGCGTATTGATAACGCGCAACAGCGCAATCGAATCGTTCGGATTCAACGCGAGCTTGAGATAAGCGATCACATCCTTAACCTCAGCGCGTTCATAAAAGCTGAAACCGCCGACCAAGTTGTAGCGCAAATTGGCGCGGCGACAGGCTTCTTCAAACGAACGCGATTGGGCGTTGGTGCGATACAACACGGCGGCGCGCAGGTCGGGTTCTCGCAGCAGGTGGTCTTCGATTTTGCCTACGACCCAGCGGGCTTCGTGGTCGCCGTCAATCAGTTGCGCATAACGCAGCTTGTCGCCTTGCCCTTTGTTCGGGCGCAGCTTTTTGTCGAAGCGTTGTTTGTTATTCGCAATAACCTGGTTCGCCGCGTCGAGAATGTTGCCGGTCGAGCGGTAATTGTCTTCGAGCTTGATCGTTTTCGTACCCGGAAAGTCGCGCTCGAAATTGAGGATGATATTGAAATCGGAGCCGCGAAATTTGTAGATGGATTGCGACTCATCGCCTACGACGCAATAGCTGCGGTTGCGCCAGAAATCGGCGGGCTTTTTGTCATGCAAGAGCGCGTGATTCCCTTCTACCAGCAGCCGCGTCAGGTTGTATTGAATGCCGTTTGTGTCTTGAAACTCATCCACCATCACATGGCGAAAGCGGTTGTGATAATAGTTGCGCACGAGTTCGGAATGCCGCAGCAACTGCACCGTGCGAATCAGCAGGTCGTCGAAATCGAGCGCGTTCGACGATTGCAGCCGCTGTTCATACAAAGCGTAAACGCGAGCGATCTGTTCATCGCGGGCTTCGCGCGAGCGTGTCGCAAAGGCTCCGGCGTCTTCGCCTGCGTTTTTAGAGGCGCTAATGACACTGCTGCACAAACGCGGCGCGAGCGTTTTGTCGTCGTATCCGCAATCGCGTATGCACTGTTTCAACAGCCGCTGTTGATCGTCGGAATCGTAAATCGTGAAGGTGCGCGTGTAGCCGCGTTCGAGCTTTTCGATGTCGCGGCGCAGGATGCGTACGCACAAGGCGTGAAAGGTCGAGAGCGCGGGCGAACTCGTTTTCTTGCCATCGCCGAGCAATTTGGTGACGCGCTCTTTCATCTCGGCGGCGGCTTTGTTGGTGAATGTCACAGCCAGAATGTTGTCGGGCCTGACACCGCTCGCAATCAGATGCGCGATGCGAAAGGTGATGACGCGCGTCTTGCCACTACCCGCTCCGGCGAGCAATAGCATCGGGCCGTCAACTGTCGCGGCGGCTTCGCGCTGTGGTGGGTTGAGTCCGGTCAGGTAATCCTGCGGCGGCTTGATGACGGCGGCTTTTTCATACGGAACGTTCAGGTCGCTCCAGTTATCAGGCCACATTCCCGCAGGCTCAACTGGAATATCATTGCTGAGATCAGGCGGCGCGACATCATCAAAGGGCGCATCGTCAAAGCTGGGCGGTACGGCAAATTGCGGCAACGCGGGAAACTTCGCTTTGGGTTTCGCCTTGGGCGCAGGCTTGGGCAGTTCAGCCGGTGCTGGATCAATGTTTAGTTGGTCGTTTTGTTCGTCGGCAAGCTCTAGCAACTTGTCGAAAAGCGGATGATTCACGAGCGGTACGTCCTGAAAAAAGTTGAATGGCAGTAAGCCGACACCTTACCGCAACCACCGACAAAGCGCGACAGGCCAGCGGCTATTTTCGAATCGCCGTTGCCGCAAGGTTCGCGCGAATCTACAATGCCCGCGCATCTTCAATCACAGGAGGAATCGTTATGCCTGCACAAGCAACCCAAGCAATGCCAGCAGTGATGGAACGCGAAACCCAACTCACGCTCGACCCTGAGAAGCGCTACGAAATCATCAACGGCCAACCGGAGGAAAAAGAAATGCCTGGAGGAAAACATGGAATGGTAGCCATGCGTCTTGCCATCCGTCTCGGCGGATTCGTCGAAACGCACCAACTCGGCGTGGCTTTCACCGAAGTCAATTTTCAAATCGGTCAGCGTGAACGCATCCCGGATTTGGCGTTTGTCACTGCCGCGCGCATCCCCGCTGAAGGCGTACCTGATGGCGTTTGGCCTGCGCCGCCTGATCTCGCCGTCGAAATCACTTCGCCCAATGACTTGCATGAAAAAGTCAGCAATAAAGTTCTTGATTACCTCGACGCGGGCGTGCGCGAAGTCTGGCAAGTCTCGCTCGAAAACCAAACCATCACCATCTTTAGTTCGCTCGAATCGGTGCGCGTCATCAGAGGCGAAAGCGAATTGACCAGTGAAGAATTACTGCCGGGCTTTCACTGCAAAGTCAGCGAGCTTTTCGCGGGAATAACCGCGACCTCCTAATTTGATTCAATGCGATTAGGCAGTGAAACCGCGCTGACGTTCGCTTATTCAGCTACCAGCCCGCGCGGTTTCGGTTGATTTTCGGAAGCAGTCACCCACCTCGCTGGACAACGCTCTGGACTCCTGGGGTACGCTCGATGCAATCACTCACACCGACTCTGACGATAAGGAGTACTCGCCGACAACACCACACGAAAACCGTTATTGATGTTGCGGTCACCGGGTTCGTTCCTATTACGATTGGCAGCGCGAGCGTTCGTTTCATTGTTGTTCCACGAACCGCCACGCAGCACCCGGTTAGGTGGCATCACCCACTTGCGCCGTCTCGCCCATACGAGTCCGGCGAAAGATCAATAAGTCATGATTATTTCAAAAAAAAATTCATGCTCGCTCCGCTATCGCTTCGCTCGCAAGGGTTAAAGGGCAAGAGGGCAAAAGTGTTAAAGGGCTACGAAGTCCTCGCCGACAACACCACACGAAAACCGTAATGGATGACGCGGTCACCGGGTCCGTACCAATGACGACCGGCAGCGCGAGCGTACGTACCATTGAAGTACCACGAACCGCCACGCAGCACCCGGAGCTTCTGGTCTCCACCACTGAGCCAAGCTGAACCATCAATCGGAGCGCTTCCGTGTTCGCCGCCATAGCGATCATGCCAAACGTCTTCGCACCACTCCCACACGTTGCCGTGCATATCATAAAGCCCAAAAGCATTCGCCACGCCCAAGCTACCCACAGGGATGGTTTGCTGCCGATTGATTCCCTTCGCCGCTTTGCCATAAGGACGAGTGCCGTCGTAATTGACCAACTCCGGCGTAATCGTCGGGCCGAAAGCAAAGGGCGTATCGCTGCCCGCGCGGCAGGCATATTCCCATTCGGCTTCGCTGGGCAAACGATAGTGACGTTTGAACTGGCGTTCCAGCCGTTGGCAAAACTCTACGGCTTCGTGCCAGTTCACTTGTTCGACGGGCAGCTTGTCGCCTTGAAAGTGCGCCGGCTCAGGCGGCAAATCGAGTTTCACTTTGGGCAAGCGCGCCACCGCCCACCATTGCTCTTGCGTCACCTGATAACGGCTCATCCAGAACGAAGGAACCGCTACGCGATGACGCGGCGTTTCATATTCAAACCATTCGCGCTTGGCATCTTTGTTGTAACGCTGCCTATCGGCAAAGGCCGCTTCGACTTCGGCCTCGGTCGAACCCATGCGAAAGAATCCTTCGGGCACTTCAACCATTTGCAAACGCATGCCGCCGCCCAGGTCTTCTTCAAAACCCGCGACTTGCGAGTTCGCGCGGTCCACGATGCGGCCTTGTTCGTCAGTGCGCGCGGTGACGAAATCGAAGCTGCGTACCGCTAATGTGTTGGATGATGCGCTTGAAGCAGGCGTTACGCGCGGCGTAGGCTTAACGACCGTCTTGCCGCGCCGTGCGGATTCGAGTTCCAGCGCCTTGAAAAGTTTTTCCCAGCCGCGCTCTTCAAACAGGTTGACCCAGTGGCGGTTCTTCAATTCGTCGGGCAGCGCGCAATCATCCAGCCGCGCCGGAATCACGAAGATGTCTTCGGGGCGCATTTCCAACAACTTGTCGAGCGCGTGTTTGATCTCGCGTTGAAAGAAGCTGCGTTTCGCCACCGAAGTCTGCGACAGAC
>JAYSVR010000617.1:0-9399 GCA_043718445.1 Acidobacteriota bacterium
GCCACCAACGGGCGCATTGCCGAGGTAGCCCTCGCTAACGGTCGGGCTACGGACACGGCGCACGCACCTGCAAAGAGTTCGATGGAAACATACCCAAGCCGATCAAGGCAATTTGATTTCCTGCTGCTTGAGCGATTGGCAGGCTTTCAATTCAACCGCCTGATTCGCCGCCGCCGCTTCTTTCAAGAGCTTCGCGCGTTCCGTCGCGTCCCAAGCAAGCGGCTGGCGCGGCGCATCATCCAGATTGGCTGTTGGAGGTTTCGCCGCCGGTCGCGTAACCAACCAATACTTCCCCGGCGCAAGCGAAGCGAAAGCAAAGCCGCCGTCATTCGCGCTCACGGTTTCAGCGAAACGAAACACAGACGCATCGGCTTCAGCCGGTATGAGAAAGACTTGCCGGATTTTGTCATTTGCCATCACACGGCCTTGCAATTGCGCGCCGTCGGTCGCCAGCGTGAGTGTCAATGAAGATAGTTTTTCTCCGGCTTTGAGCGCAATGCCGTTGGTCGCGGAAACCGTCGCGGTCTTTTCAGCCGCTATCGTTTTCACGTACCAATGCGGACTCGGCAAATCAGGCGTCAGCCAAAACGTACCCGCCGCCAAGCCCGTAAAGCGAAACGCATGGCTCTCATCCGCGAAGCTCTGCGCGGCTTCACCCAACAGGAGCCGCAAGGCCGGAGACTTTTTCGTGAAAGGTGCGCGTTCGAGGCGCAGCGCCACTTCATCAATTTCGCTGGCGCGCGCGTCTTTGCACGCTGTCGCTGCGGCCGCAGACGACGATGACACCAGGGCCAGCTTGCCGTTGATCGTCGCCATCGCACTCAACGTCAAACTCAAATTCGTCACGTCGGCGTTGTTCACCGTGACACGCACCGGTGCTGAACGTTGCGTGCTTTGGTCTTTGAAAATCAGTTGTTGCGCGATGAGTTCGTAGTCGCCATTCGGAATGCCGTAAAACGCAAAGCCGTCGCTGCCCAGCATCGGCAAGATAACCGTCGTAGCCAAAATGTCATCGGCGTTGACCGCTTTGAGTTGAATAGTGGTGAGGTTTGAGATCATGCCGTCGCCCGCGAGCATGCCTTTGAGCTTGCCGCTCACCGCGAAGCCCGCGCCGCCGCGAAAGCGAATGTTTACGCCGCCGGTTTCGCTGCCGCTAACGACGTTGACGATGGTCGCGCCGTCGCGCGTCGCCGATGGATGATAAGTCGCCGGTTGCGCACGAAACGGATTACTCGCGTCAGCCATTAACGCCGCCGGATTCGCCAGCACGACGTAACGTCCGGGCGATAAGCCATACAAACGAAATTGTCCGCGATCATCGGTGGTGCGCGGCATTTGATTGACGCCGCCGATTTGCAACGAAAGCGTTTGCGCCGCCGTGCTGTTGCCCCCTTCAGCCAATTCAGCCGCGACGATGACGCCCACCAACGGACGCCCTGCCGCATCGGTTACGCGCCCGGTAATCACGCCGCCTTTGCGCATCACAATCGTCGGCGTATCGCCCAAACGATAGACCGGCTGCTTATCCGGTTCGTTGCCCTGCGGCATCACGTAACCCGGCGCGTTGACCGTGATTTGATAGGCAGCGGCTTCGAGGCCGTCGGCTTGAAAGCGGCCTTCGCTGTCAGTCATCTGGCGACTCGAACCGCCCATGACAGTTTTCATTACGTTTTGCCCGCCCGCGAGAATCATCACCGCGACGCGCGACATGGGCTGACCATCTTCGGCTACGACGCGCCCGCTGATCGAACCGGTTGTGCGCTGGGCATAAGCCGACGAGCTAACAACGATTTCGGCAAAAAGATGGAGGCAAAAATATATGGAGAAACTTAGTTTCCGCTGTACTGAGGCTTTCATCATTGGTTCTCCTTCTTTTTCAGGTTCACATAAACCACTACGGTGGCCTTGCCGTTGTCAGCAACGGTGACGGTTTGCTCTGGGTAATCGAACTCAAACGCACTTTCGCCTGCGCCGCGCACCGACATTACGCGCAGTTGATAAACGCCTGCCGTCAAGTGGGAAAAGCTGAACTGTCCGCGCATATCGCTCTCGGTGAATTCATCTTTATCCGGCGCGTCTTTGTGGCTCGCAATAATCGAAAAGTGCGCACCGGCAGGCAGCGTACCGCCTTGCACCTGCACACGCCCGCTGATCGAGGCATTGGCTGCCGCAAAGACGAGACGCAGGTTGTTGATGGTTTCAGTGCCGGTGATTTCGAATTGCTGAATCGTCGCGCCGCTGCGTTCGATACGCACGAGGCGCGGCTTTTGCCCGGTCAGGCTTTGCGCCATCACAGTGTATTTGCCCGGTCGCAATCCTTTGAACGCAAAACTCTGATCTGGTTTCACCATCGCCATGCCGCCGCCCAACATTCCGCCTGCCATCTCAGCCGCCATTGATGACGGGTCAGCGCCGCTCGCCTCAGAGCGCGCAGGCATTGCAATCAACATCATTGCAGCCAGTTGTGCATTCGCCGCCGGATCAGGCGCGGCGTTGGGTTTCGTGTCGAAGGCAATCGTGCCTTGCACCGTCGCACCGCTTTTCAATTTGATTTCCAGTCCTGCCACATCGGCTTCGGCGACGGTGAATTTCACCGGCTCGGCGTAATTCGACCCGCCTTCGCCGGTGAGCATGCCTTGCATATTCACCATCAGCGCCTGATAGCCGCCCGACGCGATGCCGCTGAATCGAAACTGTCCTTGTCCGTCAGTCGTCGCGGGCAGCGGCTGATTGCCGCGCGGCTCTGACTTCTGTTCGCCTTTATTTTCTGGCTCAAACGTAGGCATCAACATCACCATCGAACCCGACACGGGCTTGCCGGAGTCACCATCAACGATGCGTCCGCTGACGGTGAAGCCTTTTTTCGCTTCGGCTTCGGCGCGCACCAGCACGATGTCTACGCCCTCGGTTTCGGCCCCGGCACGCACTTCGATGATTTTGGCGTCAGCCTCTTGGGCGGCATTGGGATGATAGGTCGTAGCGAATTCAGCCTGGCTGTTGAACAGCGCAGCCATTTGCCCCGACTCGCCTGACATAACTTTATATTTGCCCGCGGGAACGCCGAAGAGACGATATACGCCACGATCATCCGTTTGTCTGGAGGTTAGCGCCCAGTTCCAGGAGCGGTCGTTGCCGGTTCTTTCGACCAAATTCAATCTGACCATCTCTTCAATGCGCGGATGCCCTTCAGGGTCTGTGACACGACCGGTAATCACGCCGCCGCGCGATAACTTGAAATCCTGATTTTCAATCGCGTCGCCTTCGCTCACGGTAAACGAAGCGCCGCTGTCCGATTCAACCACATAAGCCTGCGCGTGAATCGTGACGCGATATTTCCCCGCCGCTACTTGCGCGAAACGATAGCGTCCGTCGCCGTCGGTCACAGCAGTCGGCGCAGGCGGAGCCGTCAACATTGCGTCCGCGCCGCGTTCATCTGATTGCAGCGTCAACAGCGCGCCCGCATAAGGCGAACCATCGAGCGTCACGCGACCTTGCACCGTAGCGGTCGGTTTAGGTGTTGGTGGGGTTTGAGTGAATGCGCCGTGGCTGACACATACGCACAGTAATAAGGCGATGAAACGAGTTGCTGAGTTCATGCAATTCTCCCACAAGGCTAAGGCGTAATTACCTGAGCCGCTAACGATGGATAAACGCGGCGAAAGTCTTTTACGTTAAAGGTTACGATGCCATCCACTTGAGCTTTATCTGCGGCACGCGCAATGATCGCATCGTAAACCGCGCCGCCGGTAATTCCGTTTTGCGAGAGTTGACGCAACAGTTCAATATATTCGTCGCCGCTCAAAGCTACGATCTCCGCCAAACTCAATATGTTATGTTCGATGATTTGCCAAGCCACCGCAGGCGCAACGCGTTGCGGCGGCGGCAGGCGCGTTAAGACCGAATAAACCTCCGCCAAAGAATGAGCAGAAACCACCGCCTGCACTTGCCCTTGCCTGGCGTTATTCATCCAAACGGCAGCCCGCGCGTGATCTTGATGGGATTGGAGAGAACTTGCCACCAACAACGAAGTGTCGAAAAGCGCTTTCACAATGTCGCCCCTTCCATCAGTGTTGCCAGTCGCTCGGTTCGGTCTTGCTCGATCAAGGCGAGAAGGTCGAGGTCGGCCCCGCCCTCAATAACCAGAAAACCATTTTCTTCCAATAGGCGCGGCTCGCTGTCATTCGATCCGGTTTCAGGCAAGGGGCGTAATTGCAACGCCGCAACGGTCTCGTCAGCTTCCAACAGCAACCGCCGTCCCGGCGTCAGTCCCCATAAGACACGCAAATGAAGTGGGATTTCTATTCTGCCTTGCTGATCAATCACAAGTTCACTCATTACATTGCTCCTTTACTTTACCGTCTGAGCGCATGGGATAAGCCTTTTCCTCGAAATCTTCAATCAAGCGAACTAATAGACGAAACAACCAACGCTCTTCCGCCGTCAGTTTCTTTTCGCCTTTGCTCATCAGCCGGTTCACAACGGATAAGGCGTGTTCATTGTCTTCTTCGGTTTCGATAGTTCGAGGAAACATGCCAATGCCTTTCTGAAAATTACTGCGCGCCGCGCCCCCGCAAAATCACGCCGGATTTCACGCCCGTATGCGCATCGCGTTCAATCACGACTTGTCCGTTGACCACCACATAAGCAAACCCCGTCGCGTATTGCTTCGGCGCTTCAAACGTAGCGTGATCGGTAACTTTCGCTTCATCAAACACGACCACATCCGCCGCCAAACCAGGACGCAGCAAGCCGCGATCCCACAGGCTGAAGGTTTGCGCGGGCAGCGAACTCATCTTGCGAATCGCTTCTTCGAGACTGACGAGTTGCTTGGCGCGCACGAATAAGCCGAGCGCGCGCGCGTTGTTCCCAAAGGCACGCGGATGCGGAACGCTTTTGCTCTGTGGGTCAATCACACCTGCGTCAGAGGCGACCATCGTGAACGGTTGTTTGAAGATGCGCTCGACATCGGCGTCTGACATTTTGCGCAAGACGACACCGGCGCGTTCGTTGGCGATGATCTCGCAGGCTTGTTCGACTTGCGCTGCTGCTGTTTTGCCTTTGCCGGTAAGCTCGGCGAGTTCGGCCAGGTTTTTGCCGTTGAAGGTGGGGTCAGTCTGATAGCTCGAAATATACAAATAACTCAGGTCGTCGAAGCCTTCGCTTTTATTCGTCGCCAGAATCTCGGCCTTGATCTTTTCGCGCGTCACCTTGTCGGCCAAGCGCTCTTTGGTTTTCTCAGCGCCGCCCTCAAACACCCACGAAGGAAAGATGATGCCGATGTTCGTCGCTCCGGCGGGATAAGCGTATTGATCCACCGTGACTTGTTGTCCGCGAGCGCGCGCGTCGGCGATGAGTTTCGTCGTCATCGTGCTCAAGCCCCAACGCTTTTTGCTGTCGAGTTTGAAATGCGAAATTTCTACGGGGCAATTGGCGAGTTCGCCGATCTTGAGCGATTCGGCGATGGAAGCCTCGATGCGCAAACCTTCGTCGCGCATGTGCGTCGCGTAAAGTCCGCCGTAACGCGCCGCGACTTTTGCCAGCTCGGCAATCTCATCGGTCTTGCCATAAGTGCCGGGGATGTATTCCAAGCCGGTCGAAAAGCCCACTGCTCCGGCGCGCATCGCGGCTTCGGTGAGATCGCGCATCTTTTGCAATTCTTCGACGGTCGGCACGCGATCAAAGTCGCCGTTCATTCCCGCGCGGCGAATGGTGTTGTGTCCGGCGAGCGAAGCGACGTTGAGCGAGATGCCCGACGCTTCGAGTCCTTTGAACCACGCACCCAAGTCATTCGCCGATGAACCGCAATTGCCTGTCACGACCGAAGTCACGCCCATCCGCAAAAAATTTTCGGCTTGCGGGCGCGTGCCTAGATTGCCTTCGATGTGCGTGTGTACGTCAATGAAACCAGGCGCGACGATCAAGCCCGTCGCATCTAAAACACGAGCGGCACGCGCCGCGTCAATCTTGCCCAGCGCGGCAATGCGTCCGCCTTTGATGGCGAGATCGGCGACGACCCACGGATTGCCCGTGCCATCCACGAGGCGTCCGTTGGTGATGAGCAGGTCGAATTCTTTTTGCGCAGACTTAGCGCGCCAGCCGAAAGCAGTTAAGCAAAGCAAACTCAGCAATAGGATTTTTTTCATAGTGGTTCTCTCGAAACAGATTGGTTTTGGAACGGGGTGATTTTACGCAAATCCGCTGCGATGAAAACAGACATTCGCGTTTGGTCAAACTCGAAGAGATGGATATACTGCGCGCGTTTCGCACACGTTTTGCTAACAACGAACTGCGAGGTGCAATCTTCCCAATAACCGAACCGTTTCAGAATTCAAACAGGATGGCGCAAAGCAACGTCAGGCTCGTCTGTCAGAGCAGGCGACGCGCATTTGTGTCTGTCTGCTTCAAGGCTTTACCAGCGGTTCCACAACATCATCTACGAAATTCTCCCGAAGCGTGCGTTTAGGCACGCTTTTTTTATTGGCCTGCTTCGCGTTCGATGAATACGTGCCATACGTTAAGAGGGATTTACCGATGAATGACCGGGTTTTGGTTCTCAATTCAACCTTCGAGCCGATCAATGTTTGTACGACGCGCCGCGCCGTCACGCTGATTCTCAAAGGCGTAGCCCGCGCCGAAGAAAAGCATGAACATTCATTTCGTTCGACCAGCCACAGCATGCATGTGCCGTCGGTGATTCGCCTCACCGATTACGTTCACATTCCGTTCGAGCGCAAGAGCCTGTCGCGCAAAAACATTCTGCTGCGCGACCATTACACCTGTCAGTATTGCGGACGCGTTTATGCCGCCTCGGAACTCACGCTTGACCACGTCATTCCCAAATCGCGCGGCGGCGGTTCGGGGTGGGATAACCTCGTGACGTGTTGCAAACGTTGCAACAACCGCAAAGGCCATTACCTGCCCGACGAAGCCGGCATGCGTTTGCTCAAACGCCCGCAATCGTTCAGCCACAACGTCAACCGCCAAATCATGCGCTACCTGGGGCGCACCGATGCGACATGGCGAAAATATCTGTTTTATGAATCTTGATGAATCGGCTTCAGGGTTCGATCTTGATGGGCGCCTTGAGCGGCAACAGATCGAATAACTCTTTGATCTCGGCATCGTCGAGCGCGACGCAACCCCACGTCCAATCGCCGTTTTTGCCGCTGCCGTGAATGAAAATGTCGCCGCCGAGTTTGGTGTTTTGCGGCGGCTTGGCTTGCGCACGCATCGCGCTGACGATGGCATCGTGTTCGGCTTGCGTGATGAGTTTCTTTTTCAATCCAACGGCGGCGTCCTGCGCGTTCGGATAACTGACTCCCAACGAAAGATAAAACTTGCTCTTCGCGTTGCGATGCGTGAGGTAATAATCGCCTTCCGGCGTATGCCCATCGCCTTGCTGTTGCTTGTGTCCGACGGGATTGAATCCGAGCGCAATCGTATAAGTCTTATGCAACTGCTCTTTGCCGTTCACTGTGCGATAAACGAAAAGTTGGCGCGCGGCTTTTTTTACCAATAGGCGATAGGTTGTCGTCTCGTTGGCAGTCATCGTGCGTTGCGTCGAAAGCAAAGCCATCATACAAACAACGGCAAAAAGAAATTTCATAACGATGGCGAAGCCTTTGGAGTGCGGCGGTTCGACGCCGCTTTGTTATGCCACTTCCGCGTTTTGCCCAACGTTCGAGAGCCGAAGCATCTGTTACCCATCAGTCGTCAACCAGCCGAGTGGAATAACAAAGCGGCGTCGAACCGCCGCACTCCAAAGGCTTCGCCTCACAATTGATAGCTGCCCGCAATGATCGTCGTCGTCTTACTTGGATGAATGTATTTGCGCATCGCAGCATCCACCTCGTCTTTCGTCACGGCGCGAATCACATCGGGATAACGATCCAGAAAGTCTACGCCCAGTTTGAATAGCTCGACGCTGGCGAGTTGCCCTGCGATGCCTGCGTTGGTCGCCAGTCCGACTTTATAGCTGCCCACCATCGCGGATTTTTCGTCGGCGAGTTCGGCTTCGCTGATGCCGCTTTTCAGGTAATCGCTGACGATCTCAAGCGAAGTATCAATCGCCGTCTCAATGTTTTCGGGCGCGAGCGAAACGCTAATCACAAACGGCCCGTCAGCGAAGCCTGATTCGGCAAAGCTGGAATTGATGCCGTAAGTCAGTCCCATCTCATCGCGCACCTTCAAGCCCAGCCGCGACGATAACGTAGATTGCCCCAACGCCCGATTGGCGATGATCGCCGGATAGTAATCAGGATTCGCGCGCCGCAAGCCCGAAGCGTGACCGATGACGACGTTGCAATTCGGCTTGTCTTTCAGAAATACGATTTCGCGTTGCGGGCTGGGCTGCAACAAGGTGAAAGGCACTTCAATCGGTTTGGCTTTCGCGCCTTGCCAATCGCCAAGATGTTCGCCGATCAAATCGCGCAAGGCTTCGGGCTGAACGTCACCGACCGCCGTGATAATCATTCCGTCAGCGCCGTAATGCTCTTGATAAAACGCAGCTACGTCGTCGCGCGTGATGGTTTCGATTTCGCGCATCGTGCGCTCGGTCGTGAAGCGATGAAAGGGATGAGCTTCGTCAAACACCAATTGCGTCAGCCGTTCATAAGCGCGCGAGCCCGTGTCATCAATGCCCTCTTTCAGGCTCGCCAGATATTGTTTTTTCAACTTGTCGAGTTCGTCCAGCGGAAAAACCGGTTCGCGCAAAAGCTCCGCCATCGTCGTGACCAGCAACGGCAAATCTTTGATGAGCGAACGTCCGCCCAACGACGAAGCGAAGGTTGACGTATCGAACCCCACGCGCATCGCGGCGGACTCGATGCGTTCGGCGATTTCGAGTTTCGTATGCCGTGTCGTGCCCTTGTTCAACATCGAAGACGTGATGTCGCCCAACAGATCTTTGCCTACGGGATTGTAAAGCTCGCTCGCGCGAAAGTATCCGGCCAACGAAACCTGCGGCGTGGCGTGGTTTTCTAACACCAGCAACGTGATGCCGTTCGAGAATTCGTAGCGTTTGGTGCGCTCTGCAAAATTGGTCATTGGTTTACTCGCCGGTTTACTCAAAAGATTGCGAACTGGAATGAAAAAGAAAAATCGCGGAATACGCGGAAAAGCGCGGAGGACGCGGAAGTTACTTTTGCCGGAAATTTTCCGCGTTTTCTGCGCTTTTCCGCGTATTCCGCGATTTGGTTTTAGTGCTTGTCATGCGACAGCCGATTGGGACAACGAAGCCTGCACTCGTTCTACGATAGCTTCAACGCTCAACATTTCTTGTTCGCCCGTCGCCAGATTTTTTAATCCATAAGCGCCTTGCGCGATTTCGTTATCGCCTACGATCAAGGCATAACGCGCCTGCACTTTGTTGGCTTGTGCCATCGCCTTTTTCATCTTGCG
>JAYSVR010000618.1:0-9399 GCA_043718445.1 Acidobacteriota bacterium
GAGCGAAGCCTTTTTCATTAAGGTGATGGCTTCGTCGGGATTGGCGAGCGGCGGCTGTTTCAAGCCAGACAAGCCGCCAATGACACGCGCGATGTCCCATTGATTGTAACCCTCAGGAATCGTGAACGATTTCGTCGCCACGTCGCCCTTGCTGAGTTTGCTGATGACTTCGAGCGGCGTGACAGGCGA
Organism: Acidobacteriota bacterium; assembly: GCA_043718445.1. GTDB lineage: Bacteria > Acidobacteriota > Blastocatellia > RBC074 > RBC074 > JACPYM01. The sequence goes on from JAYSVR010000618.1 coordinate 190, forward strand.
TTTGAATTCGTAATCACCGGCTCTGAATTTCTGATCGCGCGCCGCCGTTCTCAACCACCACTTGATCGGCGTCGCACTCGCCAACACGCCTTCTTTTTCCAACGTAGCGATAATCTCGGCGCTGCCCGTACCCGATTTGAAATTGATTACTTTGCTTGCGGCGTTGTGCGTCTGCGGACGATTCATCTCGCCTTTCAGCCACGTCCAGCCGAAATAAGCCGCCACGCCGCCAAACAGCAGCAAGCCAAAAAGAGTAATCACCAGTTTATGAAAAGCGGTACGCGGTTTAGCTTGTTGGTCAGTCATGCGGTTCCTGCTAAAAAATCCTCTAAAAGAATCAGCGCGGCGTATTCATCCGATTTCGCTTTGCGCTCACGGGCATCGGCTCCCAGTTCGCGCAAACGTTCATCGGCTGCGCGCGAAGTCAGCCGTTCATCCATCATCTGGATCGGTACATCGGTGCTGGCTTTGAGTTGCGCCACGAAGCGTTCGACTTTGGCGACCGCCGCGCCGCGCGTGCCGTCCATATTGAGCGGCAAACCGACGAGCAATAAACCGATTTCGTATTCGGTCAGAAGTTCAATCAGCCGCGCCACCATTTGCGCATCGCTTAGCTTCTGGCGACGCACCGTCACCAACGGACGCGCCGTGAGCCGCAACTCGTCAGACACGGCTACGCCCATCGCTTTTGTTCCGTAATCGAGCGCCATCACACGAGACATAATTGAAGTTAGGGAATTACTACGCGGCGGAGTATGCGAGCTTGCAACGCAGTGCGTCAAATTCTCAGTCGTCCTCCACGGCCACGATTGGCGACGACACAGCGTGTTTGGAGTTTTGCCGATACGCCACAAATAACAACAACAGCGCACGCGCTTCCTGACGGCGGACGCGGCGGAAGTTCAATCCAAACGTCAGCAGGATGGCGGCAGCCAATACGAACATTGCTGCACCCGCCGGATGCGTCAGCGTCAGTGCCGCAAACGGTTGAGATCATCCTTAGGTTCGGGATCATTGGCTTGTATTAGTAACAGCATCATCAAGTCGTCCTGAAAAGGGCTGCGCTTCCATCGAAACGCAGCCCTCTTTTTTGTTTTGGCAGAGGGCATTTTTAGCGGCGAATCGCGTTCTCGACTGCGGCGAACTCTCTCATCGCTTCTTTCAAATCTTTTAAAATCTCTTTCAGAAGCGCTTGTGGACTGCTGCCATTTGTCGAATCAACAGTTTTGTATTGCCATTGAATGTCGAGATTCGCTTTGTCGCGCGCGATAATTTCTGAATAAGTGAATCGTCGAAAGAGCGACGTTTCCTTGCGCTGGGTTCGGTCGTTAGCACAGTAGCAGTTGACGAAATCAGTTAGGTCACTTGATGCAATCGGGTTTCCCTTGAGCGAAAAATTACGGGTTGAGCGCAGGTCATAGACCCAAACCTCCTTTGTTGCGGGAGCTTTAGTGACAGGCTTCTTATCGAAAAACAGCACATTTGCCTTCACGCCAGGCGAATACCAAATGCCGGCTGGCAGCCGTAATAAGGTGTGAACATCGCATCGTTCAAGCAATGTCCGACGAATCTTTTCACCGGCTCCGCCCTCAAACAGCACGTTGTCCGGCACGACGACGGCGGCGCGTCCGGTTTCTTTGAGCATGGAATGGACATGCTGAACGAAGTTGAGTTGCTTGTTGCTGGTCGTAATCCAGAAATCAGATCGCTTGTAAGAAAGCTTGTCTGTGTAGCTCTTGCCGTTTTCACCGACAATGGTGAAGCTGCTCTTTTTTCCAAACGGCGGATTAGTGAGAACCATGTCTACTGGTTCAGCTTGCGATTCAAGGCTGTCGCCCACCGTGACGACCGGATGGTTTGAGTCGGTACCAATCCCATGAAGAAATAGATTCATGGCGCACAAACGCGCTACGTTGGGAACAAGGTCTGCTCCATGTAAAGCCCGCGTGCGTAGGAACTCTGCCTCTTTGTTATTCGCCGTTTTGTTCTTGAGATACTCAAATGCCGCTAGCAAAAAGCCCCCCGTGCCGCAGGCAGGGTCGGCAATCTGCATTGTCGGTGTAGGGCGCATTACCTCAACGATTGCCCGAATGACAGGCCGAGGGGTGAAATACTGTCCGGCTCCACCGCGCACGTCGTCAGCATTCCTGGCAAGCAAACCTTCGTAAACTTCTCCCTTCACATCCACGTCAAGGCTTGACCAGTCTTCGCTATCAATCATTTGAATCAGCAAGCCTAGCTTAGCCGGGTCATTGATCTTACTTTGCGGCTTAATGAAGATCAGACCAATCAAACCCGGCTGCTCACTCAGCTTGCGCAAGCCTTGGTGATACCGCTCCCATCGCTTCGTGTTGTCAGGGATGTTCTTCAACGCGCCCCATGTGTAACGCGCCGGTATCGCGCTCGCCCCATCCTCACGTTGTTCCCAAGCCATTTTTAGAAAGAGCAGATACGTGATTTGCTCCGTATAGTCCATAAATGCGAGCCCATCGTCTTTGAGAACGTGAGCGTAATTCCAGACTTTATGAACAAGGGCGTTGCTTTTCATACTCATACTTTTAAGTGCCTCTCCTTCAAGCCACTTGGGCTTGGGCCGCAAGACGTTGTGCCCATCTTTGCGGGCGGTTGCGAAGACAGTCACAAGCTGTCGCCGAAAACTCCGCTTCAAACTGCACCATTTCCTGGAGCTTTAGCATTTGTTGTTCGATTGCTTCTTGCTTGGTTGCTGATGGATTGTTTGACATCTCTTCCATCAAGTTTTGGCAGCGGTTCACTTCACGGACGCATTTGTGCCACACGTCCCGCCGCGCTTCCATCAATGGCTCGTGTTCTCGCAGTTTATATCGCTTGATGGACTCTTTAACGCGGTTGGTGTTCCAGGCATCCAGATCAGGTAACGGGTTTACGTCTCCATTTTCGTCGAAACACAGGAGCAACGGGTCTTGACGGCGTGTTGGGTCGAGCAGGTAAGGAACTTCGTCATCAATGTTTCGATCTGTGGCGTTGGCTTGATGAGTTCCGTCACGGAGTGGAAAGAACGCTCCCTTCTTTCGATTGCCAACGTTGCCGCAAATGCGGAAGTTGTGCCAATCGAATGCCAGCCACCAATAACCTTCGCCACGCTTGGTTCCGTCGAGATTCTTAGCTGCTTTCTTAGGTCGGTAGTGCTCAACATCCCAATGGCTAAAACTGTCGCGCGCCTCAGAAAACCAGCATTTGCCTTTGGAAAGCTCCAGCAGCCAGGGTTTCAACTCGCCCCACAGCTTGCTGTTATCTTTGATAATTTTGTCGCGCTCCGCTTTGGTCTGAGCCGAATCCAATTCATCGCAAAGAGCCTGCGCTTTGTTTCGCCAATTTTCATCAGGCTCCTTGCCGTCCAAATTGATGAACCTCATTCATCCACCCTCTTACCAAGAATGTCATCCAGAATTTCGTCGGCAATTTGTTCTTGCCTTTCTTGCTCGCTAGTCGTGAGAACTGGCTTGCGAAACTCAGGCCGCCGTGCCATCGCACGAACGAACTGAGCGTAGTCAGGATCGCGAAATTCGCGGCCAAACCCGAGTTCGACAAGTTCTTCTGATAGGCCTTTGAACTCTTCCTCTTCAGCTACGGTGCGCCGCTCTTCAAGCGCCATTAACCGCACTCGTTCATCTAGTTTGGTCTGAATCTCAGTTCCAACAGCGCTACGCAACCCGAACATGTTTCGCAAAATTCCTTGCACTCCCATGCCTATCGGATCTTCTCCCGGCTCAAAGCTCGCCACTTTCCCCGTTTCTAAATCGCGTTCCAGAATCGCTACCTGATTTCGCCGCAAGTTGGTAAGCACGAGTGGGTCGTGTGTGGCAACCAAGAGATGGCTGTTGTTTCCTGTGTCGGCGTGTTTGCGAAGAATGTTCAAATAATCCATCCCCCAGGCTGGATTCAAATGTGTGTCTGGCTCGTCAAGCAGAAAAAGGGAATCCTCGTCACGTGTGAACCGCAGCATACCGACCACAGTAAGCAATTGCTGCTCGCCTTCGCTCAACTCTCGAAAGGTCAGCGCCCCGGCGTGGCGCACTTTCACGCGGATACGTGTTTCATGAATCAAATCTGACATGAAGGTACTTTCCAACAGCTTGAAGAATTCTGCCGCCTTGAACGCCGTGTCTTCATCTCTGCTTTCCCCTTGGCTTTTCCGTTGCATCGCCGCTACCGACTCGCGCGCCAACTTCCGTAGTTGCTCCTCGTCACGCAGGTAAAGGTAAAGAAACTCGGTACTCTCAATTTGATCGAAACTGTGTTGAATCCGCCCCGGCAACCGCAAGGGAGCCAGCGCGCAATCATAAACGCACGAGAGAAAATCCTTTACGACGCCTCCGGCATACCAAAAGCGCGGGTCTCCGTCCCGACGTTGTTTGCGCCCTTTGGCCCAATGCGGACGCTTGAGTACGAACAGCGCACTCTCTAATCCTTCAATCCACGGATAATCGCTGAGAAACTCGGTGACTTCCTGGTCTTCCGTCATAAAAAACGCCAGCAACGCAAAGTGCGAATGAATTGGCTTGGCATAAAAAAGCGGACGTAGAGGAATGACATTGCCATCCAACAGCTCGTCACGAAACTCAAGCTGTGGCTGGAAAAAGTGATGCTCCATCCGATTACTGACGCCGGAGTAATATGTCACCACATAGCGCGGGAGGAACTGTGGAATGTCCTTCCTGGCGATACGGCGTTCCTCGCCGTTCTCGGTCACAGTGAACGAAAACACATTGATAGGCTCCCCTTCTTTTGCCGTGAATGACGATTGGAGTGCGTCGCCTTCTGTAGCATCGTCCGGTGCAGATGGATTCCAAATTCTTACTGCTATTGTTCCACTCCGTAACGTGTAGCGCAGGTCGTAACCAAAATCCGCAGTGGCCTTTCCCTTGATGAGGTCTCGGAAGATGATTACCAGCGCTTCAAACAAATTGCTTTTCCCAGAGCCATTGCGACCCAGAAGTATCGTCACTGGCTCGTCGCAGGTTTCGTCGAAATCCACAGCAAACTCGTTCAGGTTTTTGAAACGGTCAATCTTCAGGTAATCAAGTCTCATAGCGTGGCCTTCAATAAGCTCTGCCCCAAGGTGTTTCGTTCCTCTGTAATTTTCGCCGGACTGTCCGTCAGTTCACGCAACTCGGCAAAGAAGCGATCTACGGACTCTTGCGCATGGCCAGAAGCCTGAAAGAGTTCTTCGGGCGTCATCGGGTTGCCGCTCTCTTTGAGTACAGTAAGCAACGGGCGTCGGAGAGTTCTTTTCTTTGCGGGTTTTGTTTTCGGCATACGTTTGTCCCTCGGTTTCTCGGCTTCGGTTTCACGTGCGGCGCGAATGCGGTCAAGTAGTGCCGAAGCCGGTTCGTCGTAAAGATATTGGGGAGTAAGGCTCCCAGCGAAAGCTTCACCCAGCAAGGACTCGCGCGCAACGCGCGCATGTTTGAGTTGACGGTCAAGAGCGGAAGCTAGTTGGTCCGCAGCGGTAAAGCGTCGCCCCACTTCATGTACGATTTCGGCTTGTTCAGCTAACGATGGCAATGGGAATTCAAGATTGGCGAACCTGTCTGCTCCCAAATGTGCAAGGTTGGTCGTTATCTTTGCTATTTTTTGAAACCGTCTGTTTTGGAGATAGGCACGGAAGACAATCAACGCATAGAAGCGGTTGACTGCATCGCCTGAGCGAAAGCGCACAAGAGTATTTTGGAAGCAGCAGTCTTTTACCTCACCTCGAAACATTGCGGGGCGTCCAACAAGTTCAAGGCTCTGCCCTTCGTTGAGAAGAATGTCTCCTTCTTCAAGACGATAAGTCTCAAACTCGCGCGGTGTAAAGTTCATCCGCATCACATCCGAAACATCAATGCGATCTTCAAAAACATTCGCAACACGAAGATAGGGGCGCATATGGTCACCAGTGTGATGTTGTGGAGACCTCTGGCGACCAAGTCTTACTTCACCTATCTGCCCCACCGCTGCCCAAGCCCACTCTTTGGGAAGCTTCGGCAAGTTGGGCACAAGAGGCTGCGATGATTCGAAGTAACGGTATTTCCTCTGGTTGTCGTTAGGCGCTTTGCCAGTAGTACGCAAGCGCAGTAATTCGGATTCCTCCTGATGAACGTGGTAAGAGGCGAGAACACTCTGTAAGAGCGCTTCGCCAGTTTCGGATGCCGTTCCGATCTTCCGCCGAATTTCGCGCCAAGCTCGAGTAAGTTCTCCGCTAATACCGGCTTGTAAAACAGCCGTACGGTAACGTTTGAGTCGCTCCAACGCCCGTCGTGCGGCTCTTTCTGCTCGTTCCCCCCGCGATAGTGCGACGTTCAGTTTAGCTACAATTCTTTCCTGCTCGGCAAGTGGAGGCAGCAAGACTGGGAAGTGTGACAACTTCTCGAAATCAACTCGCGGGCGCTCTCCACTAACCTGTTCGTTTGCAAACGTGACAAAATCTTCTGCATTCAATTGCGCGGCAAGAAATGGATTATGCAGTGCGTCACTCTTCGGAAAAACCAGAAACTCTGCCGAGCAAAGCCCGTCGAATTGCGCAACCCACACTTTGTTCAAGTAAGGCCGCATCTTTCCATACAGCACGTCGTCCTTTGAGAATTGCATGCAGGAACTACGTACCTCACGGGCGTACCCATGCCCAAGCAGTTTCATCGTTTGCGATTCGACATGCTCCAAGCCGACGTATGGCACGTCGGGAAAGTCTGATGGTAAGGCACGTTCCCGCGACGGTGCTGTGATTTCACCGAGCGTAGTTTTCACCCACCCCGTTGGAAGCTGTTCAGTCATTGGTCGCCATTGATTTGGGCAAGCCTACCGCATTGCCCGTGTTTGGTAGTCGCAAACAAGAAAATGCGAAGATAGCACAACACCCATTCCTACTTACTCTTTATCGTTCGATTAAATCACCACATTAGCAAACAACCACGCTGCTCGCAGCGCACCTGCCGATGATTCGTTCCCTCATGAGTTGTGATTGTTGATTAGGCCGTCACTATAAAGAGCAGCCTTTAGTGATGCAAAGGCGCGCGCTAATTGCCTGAAAGTTGGGGCTTACCGCCACATTCAGATGTAAAAACAGAGGCTGAAAATTCAATTGCCTTGAACTTTCGGCCTCCTGTTTTGCTCATGCTTTTGTTGAAGGCGGTCAACTGACCTTTGGTACTGCGGCTTTCACCGCATCCGAAACGCCTGCCTCAAACTGTTTGAAGTTCTCTTGAGACAAGCCCGTCAGATTTTTGGCCTTCGAATCGTAAGCCGCCACGTCGTGCCACGTTGCGCCACGTATTGCGCGGCTTCAGCACTTCGTTCGGTACGTCAGGGTACAGGGCTTGCCGTTCAGCTTCCTGATGATCGGCGCGAGACAGTTGGCATCTTGTCCCATCAAAAGGAATTTATGATTCAGGCTTTGCGGGGAAAAGCGTGGCGGAATATAAGCCATCGCCGGAAGGCAACAAGCCTACAGAATGATAGCCGAAGAGAAAATCAATAACGCGACAATCACGACCTGCGAAAATTTTTTGATCTTGCTCGCCTTCGAAACGGGAATTACCGCCTCTTCGGTGGCGGCGCGCAAGCCAGTCACGGCGAACTCGCGGCCTAGAGTACTGACCACTACCCAGGCTGTAGAGAACAATCAGGTCGCCGAAGGCAGTGGCCTTTCAGGCTAGAAGTGTTCAAAAAAGCTGCACGATGAACCGACCCAGGTTTTGTTTTTATTGAAGTCTACACCCATCATCGCGCCCTTACTCATCCGCGTCAGCGTAGTCACCGCTATCGGTTCAGCCGCGCCTTTCGGCCAGACGAACATGATTCTGACTTCGACTTTGCTCGGCTCATCCAGCGTAGCGATGGCGGGCGCATAAGTTACTTTTTCTTGCAGCAAATAATCGCCGCGTTCACTGGCTGGAATTGCAGCTAAGTCATTCGCCGTGACATGAACTTTCACGCCGCTGCCTGCAAAGGAAAAGAGCGGCTTCAAGACGAACTTATCCAAGTCACTCGGCACTTCGGGCAATTCGTTGAGAAACCAGGCGCGCGGTACGGAGGGGTGCTTGAGATAAGGCAGTGAAAACTTGCTCCAACGAAAGTACCAGTTCGGATGCCCCGCCCATTCAATGTCTAACTCATCGCGGAAGTCGAAGGCTGCCTGAATGTTTTTCTTGGCGAATTCATCAATGATGACGCGGTTATAAAGGCGTTTGATCTCAATCTCTTTGCCGTCGCGTTCGTAAGTCAACCGCCGTCCGCGTTTGCGCAGGTGAGCTACGTCAACCGTGCGAATGCCGAAGAGTTTTTCGGTCAGGCGAAAGTCGGGCAGCGTCTTTTGCTGGTCGGGTTCGACTTCCATCAGGACGACTTGGGCGGGGTCGTGTCCGTTAAGCAACACGTCGCGCAACAAGGCGAGATAGCTTTCATCCGTTAAATCGTTGAGCAGGTAATTCAATTCTTTGAGATCGTCGTAAACTTCCTGATAAGCATGCGGCAACAAATACTGAAAGGCATAGAGCGACGCGCAGCCTTGCAGTTATGTCAAGATGGGGAGATTTGGAGCTTCGACAAAACGAACCCAACCGCCAAGGCGCTGGTGCTCGACATTAAGGACCGCTGCGTCGGCCATGATGAAGGCGAGGGAGATTCCGGGCTCATCGGCATCGCGTTTCATCCGAAGTTTGGCCAGGCTGGAAATGCGAACCGTGGCTACGTCTATGTGTGGTACAGCTATCGCCCGCCGGGAGTGGGCTGGGGTTACTACACTTACAACCGGCTCTCCCGCTTCACGCTGGCTGATGGCGCGAGCACGATCTCAGCGTCGAGCGAGATGGTATTGATCAATCAATACGACCGCAAGACGTGGCACAATGGCGGCGGGATGTTTTTCGGCGCGGATGGCTTCCTTTACATCGCCAATGGTGATGAAGGCGATGATCCGAACGACTACACGGGCAGCGGTGTTTACAGCAACAGCCAGAAGATCAATGACGGCCTTTTCAGCGGCGTGCTGCGCATCGATGTGGACATGAACGCTGCGACGAGCCACGCGATCCGCCGACAGCCAAAGAGCAGCGCCACGCCGCCAACTGGATGGCCCGCCAGCTACTCGCAGAACTATTTCATCCCGAATGACAATCCGTGGCAGAGCACGAGTGGAGCGTATCTGGAGGAGTTCTACGCCATCGGCTTGCGCAGCCCGCACAGCCTCAC
>JAYSVR010000619.1:0-3103 GCA_043718445.1 Acidobacteriota bacterium
TGCTTTGAAATTTGTCGTGTCACGACCGCTGCCGTATATTACCAGCCCTTCGCGTTAGCACAATACCGTAGCGCAAGCTGCCGAGCTTGCGTCATTCACAGCGCGAATTTTTCTACGGACCGGCTTCATCCCCGCTATCACATCCGCGCTCCTGCACATCTGGCAAGGCTCGCGTCTAAAGCAAGGCGTTCGTAAAACATCAACGCAGAGCTTCGGCAGCTTGCGCTACATTTTTTCAGGAGAAATCATCAAGTGGCTATAAAAAATGCGGTCGTACCCGTCGCGGGACTCGGCACTCGTCTGTTGCCTGCGACCAAATCGCAACCCAAAGAAATGCTGCCGGTCGGCAAAAAGCCCATCGTGCAATACGTCGTCGAAGAGTTGTCAGACTCAGGCATCGAACGCTTGCTGTTCGTCACCGGACGCGGCAAGCACTCTATCGAAGATCATTTTGACGAAGACCATCAACTGATACGCGCCTTACGCGAGACCGGCAAAGAGGACTTGCTCGAAGAACTCGCTTATGAACGGCTCGGCATACATTTGCTTTACACGCGGCAAAAGCAACAAAAGGGATTGGGCGACGCAATTTTGTGCGCCGAACATTTTGCGGGTACAGAACCGTTTGTCTGCGCGTTGGGCGATTCGATCATCGGACGCCACAAGTCATCCGACGCCGTCGCGCGATTGGTCAAAGCCTTTGAGGCTCGCAACGCCGACGTAGCCATCGTCGTCGAAGAAGTCCCGCGCCACGAAGTCAAAAATTATGGCATCGTCAAACCTGCGCATTGGCCCGCTGGCACTGAAGACGAAGGCGACGTATTCGACATCACCGACCTCGTAGAAAAACCCGACGTAGACAAAGCTCCCAGCAACTTGGCGATTGCCGCGCGCTATGTGTTTTCGCCGAACATTTTCGACGCGATCAAACGCACGCCCTTTGACCATGGTGGTGAATTGCAAATCACTGACGCCATCCGGCTTGTACTCAAAGAAGGCGGACGCATCGTCGGCTTGCGGCTCGCCGCTGACGAGAAACGTTATGACATCGGCAATTTTGAAAGTTACTTCGAGACCTTTGTCGAGTTCGCGTTGACTGACCCTGAGTTTGGCGAATCGTTGCGCAAGCGTTTGCCCGAACTGCTGAAAGGAGTCGGCGCATGAGGCTTTTCAAAACGAAGGCATACGCGCGCGCCGGTTTGATCGGCAACCCCAGCGACGGCTATCACGGCAAAACGATCAGCATCATCGTCAAAAACTTCGCGGCCAGCGTAGTTATTTACGAATGGCCGCAGCTTGAAATCATGCCTACGCGACAGGATCAATGCCGGTTCGATAGTCTGGAAGAGATGCTGCACGACGTGCGGCTGAACGGTTATTACGGCGGGATGCGGCTGATTAAGGCTACGATCAAACGCTTTGCCGAGTATTGCGATACGCAACGTATCGCATTGCCCCCGCAAAATTTTTCGCTGCGTTACGAGTCGAATATTCCGCGACAAGTCGGTCTCGCGGGTTCGTCAGCCATCGTGACGGCGACGATGCGCGCGCTCTGCCAGTTTTATGACGTAACCATTCCGCGCGAAATTCTGCCGGGCATCATCCTCTCAGTCGAACGCGAAGACCTAGGCATCGGCGCGGGTTTGCAAGACCGCGTCGCGCAGGTTTACGAAGGGCTGACTTACATGGATTTCAATAAAACCTTTATGGACGAAGACGGTTACGGCGTTTATGAACCGCTCGACCTCAGCCTGCTGCCGAACGTATTCATTGCCTATCAAACCGAACTGGCCGAATCGTCAGAGGTCTTTCACAACGACATCCGCAAGCGTTATGACAACGGCGAGACGCTGGTCGTCGAAGCCATGAAAATCTTTGCCGAACTCGCCCGACAGGCGCGCGAGTGCCTTGTCACAAGCGATCACACGACGTTGGCGAAGCTGATGAATCAAAACTTCGATACGCGCCGAACGATCTATAGCCTGAATCCCAAACACATTCGCATGGTCGAACTCGCGCGTTCGCTCGGCGCGTCAGGCAAGTTCGCCGGCTCGGGCGGTTCGATCATCGGTACCTATACCGACGAAGCCATGTTTGAAAAATTGCAGGCGGCGTTTGAAGCTGAAAAGTGTGCGGTGATTAAACCAATAGTTGCCTGACGAAACGTTAGCCGAAGTAATCTGCGCCGGAACATACGCGCACGGCGCAATATGGGCGAATCCGTTGAAAGTCCTTGAGGTTGTTGGTAACCAGCAGCGCGCCTGCCTGTTTGACGGTGCGTGCAATCAAAACATCGCGGATGATGCGCTGTTTTTCTTCGGCGGGCAGGCGCGGCAATTGGCCTGACTTGGAACGTAATCCATGCAACATCGAATAAAGCACTTTACCTGCCAGCCACCAGTCTTCGCTGGTTGGCACGAGCAAACGGCCTTTGCGTTCATAGGCAATACGAACTTGTTCCAAGCCTTGCAACGCACTGCGGCTTTCCGCGCCTGCGGTCAGTTCTTGTAAAACGACAGCAGAAAAATACGAGCCGTCGTGCAAATTCAGTGGGCGATAAGCGATGAAGACTGAGGTATCGAACAAAACTTCTGACATAATTTCGATGGGTTTCAATCAACGCTTGGCGGCGTGATAGTTGTCGTAAATCAAATGCCAGGCTTTCAGCAAAACTTCTTCCGGTGTCGGCTCCGCTTTTTTGGCTTTGGGTTTATGTCCGTTTTTCGCCGCCGCCTTAGCAGTTTTAGTCGCGGCTTTGCGTTTGGGTTGAACCGTGTGACCGTTCAACGGTGGCCGCGTAGCAATCTTTTTCGCGGTGATGATTTTCATGCGTTGTTACCTCCAATCGCAGTCTAGCACCGCCTCATTGGCTTGAGAATGTAACTTATGAAAAATTTTCTTTTGGCTTTTTTACTCTGCTTGTTAGTCGGGATGCCTGCGCAACCAGCTCAGGTTTTTGCCGACCTCGCGCTCATCAACGGACGCATCTGGACGGGACGAACAGACCTACCCGATGCCGAAGCCCTCGCCATTCGCGGCAATACCATCTGGCGCACCGGCACAACTGCCGCCATCAAGAAACTCATCAATGACAAGACGCAAG
>JAYSVR010000620.1:0-30418 GCA_043718445.1 Acidobacteriota bacterium
GCGCCCGGGCGCAGGTAAGAGTAATAAGCCGTGCGCCGCGCGCCCGCCGCGACCCAGTCTTTATCCCAACCGACGAGTTGATATTTGAATTTGACCTGCTCTGGCTTGATGAAACTCAAGCCCGCATAACTGATTTCTAAATCGTCCTGCCCCGGTTCGAGTTGCAAAACGGCGCGCGGTGCTTGTGATTCGTGATTGACCGCAAGCGATTCGATGGCAACCGACGGCGGCAATTCATTGAACGGCACGGCGTCGGGATCAACCACGGCTACGCCATCTTGCGTAGGAAACCACAACCTGCCGTCGCGCGTTTTGATGCCTGCGGGCGTGCGCCCCGTGTTGCATTCGGGATTGCGCATGCCGTCGGCCTTGCCATACGACGTACTGGTTATGCTCTGGATTTTTCCGTCAGCGAAATCTTCGAGTTGCTTGCGTCTGACGCGATAGATGCCCTTATTGCAACTCATCCAAAAATAGCCGTGCGCATCTTCGAGAATGGTAAAGACGCCGTTGTTAAACAGCCCTTGCTCAGTCGAAAAATTAGTGAAACGTCCGTCCTTGAACCGGCTCAAGCCGTGGTCGTAAGTGCCAATCCACAGCGCGCCGTCGTCGCTTTCGTGCAAAGCGTTTATGTGATCGCTCGGCAAGCCGTCGCGTTGCGTGAAGCGTTGAACCTTACCCTCCTGCCACTGCCTGAGTCCGCCCGTACCGCCCGCCCACACGCGGCCTTGCTTGTCTTCGAGCAAAACGCGCACGCTGCTGTCCAGTTCAACCGCCGTCATCTTCCCATCGCTCAGTTTGAACAAGCCCGTATCGGTGCCGAACCACACATTGCCCGCGCGGTCTTCGTGAATGGCGTAACACGTCGGTGCCACGTTGCGTCCCACCGCTGCTTGAAACATCCGATTGGGAAATTGCGTGAAGCGTCCGTTTTGATAGCGCCACGTTTCAGCCAGCGTACCGATCCACAACGTGCCGTCGCGGCTTTCGTGCAATGAATAAAGGTGCTTGCGCCGCCAGAAAGCCTGATGGTCATAAGTCGTGATCTTGCCTTGCGCGAATTTGCTGAGACGATCCGTACCGATCCAGACCTGGCCGGCGCGGTCTTCGAGCAACGGATAAACAATCGGTATCGGCAAGCCTTCTGCCGTTGAATAGGTGTGAATGAATTGTTTCGTGAGCCGCGCCAAACCGTGCGGCGTGCCGACCCAGACATTGCCTTCGCGGTCAGCCAGCAGCGAATCAATGTTGCTGTCGGGCAAGCCGTCCGCCGCCGTGAACCGTTGAAAGCGTCCGTCACGATAACGCAGCAAGCCCGTCGAAGTGCCGAACCACACATTGCCGTCACGGTCTTCAGCCGCGTTGCGCAAAAAGTTTGGGCGCTGATTGGGGAAGGTCGCCGCCACCGGCGTCAGCCCGTCTTGCGCACCGAAGCGCGTCAGCACGCCGTCTTTCGCGCGAAAGAATTCGTGTGGCGTCGCGCTGCCCCAACGATTGCCTCGCTTGTCTTCATACCACACGCGGCCTTCGGCAATGAGTTCCGCCAGCGAGCCGCGTTCATCTTGAAAGTATTCTTCCAGCCGTTTGGTATGTGCGCGGTCTTGCACGGCGCGTAAGATCTCTGGCGGGGTCGCGTACCAACGCGCCCCATTCGCAGCACGTGCGCCCGGTTCAGAAATTGATGTTAGTGAATTTTGTGTGGCGGTGAACTGGCCGTTGCGCATCACGAAATCGCCCGCGCCTGTCTGCAAAAACACGCCGCCGCCCGGCGCTTCATTGAGTCCCCAGACTTGCATAGCGGGCAAGCCATCGGCAGTCGTCAGCACCGAAACCAGGCCGTCGCGGTAACGCAACAACCCGCCATAGCGTGTTCCTGCCCACAACGTACCGTCACCGTCTTCATACAAACAATCGAAGCGGTCACTGCTGAGAGCTTTGGTATTGCTGCGGTCAAAGACGGTGAAGCTTATGCCGTCAAAGCGCACGAGACCCGCGACGGTCGTCATCCATAAATATCCGTCGCGCGTTTGCCAAAGGTTATGAATGCCGTTTTGCGGCAGACCGTTGTTGATCGTCCAGGCGTCAATACGGTATTGCGCCGTGACGGTGAGCGTCATGCTCAACAGCCACAGCCCGCTCGCGCAGCCTAGCCACGCGAGGCGCAGTATTTTGCGCGCGCTGGTCATAACGGTTTTGGAGAAAAAGTGATGAGACGGCGTGTCGCTCTTAAGCGTACGCCTTGAGGATGCGGCGAGATACTATGCGCGGCAGCCGTGTATGGCAATCGGCGCGCGCTCGCGTTTATTCAATGGCTTCGCCGCCTTCGGGGCCGTAAAACATCACCCACGTAGCGAAGTTTTCGGTGAACTCTGCAAAGCGATTCAGATCGTCTCCCGTTGTGGCACAAGATGGCATCTTGTGCCACAACGGGAAGTTAATTTTTAACGCGCCCTTAGCTTCGGCGAGCCGTTGCAAGGCCACGGGTACGCTGAAATGCGCGCGTGTCGTGCGAATCGTTTCAGTCATCGTGAGTTACGCTGCCAAATAGCGTTCACGCAGCAGCGCATTGTGATAAAGCTCGTGCCCCGCAATGCAGTAAGCCAACGCGCGCGTACTCACCGGATTGTCGCTCGCTGTGCCGACGCGCCGCCATTCGGTGTCAGAGAAATGTTTGAACAGATGCAGCGTCGCTTGCCGCACCACGGTGAACTCATCAATCAAGTCAGCCAGCGTGCGCGCGTTGAAATCAGTGCCTGCTACGAAATCGTCTTGCTCAAAGCCCGGCAGCGCGGTCTTGTCGCCCCGTCCGATGCGCAAAGCGCGATAGGCGAATACCCGTTCCGCATCCGTCACGTGGCCGATGGCTTGTTTGATCGTCCACTTGCCGGGCGCGTATGCGTGCAAGCCTTGCGCTTCGGGAATCGAACGCAACAGTTTGAGTGTGTCTTCAAATTGCGCGGCCAGCGTCGCGTTGATGTCACCATCGGCGACGAGCGAAATGTATTTGCCGTAATACTCAGCGTATTCGTTGGTTTCAGGTTTAGTCATACGTTCTCCTATTGGTTTAGCGCTTGCCGCAAGCGGCGAATTTGATCGGCGTGATCGTGCGCGTGTGCGGCGTAAATGCGCAGCCAGTCTTCCATCGTGTAAGCGCCGCTTGCGCTGTGCGTACCCGCGCGCTGCCAATCGCTGTCGGTCATGTATTGAATGATTTGCACGGTCGTCGCGCGCGAAGCCTGAATGGAAAGCAGCGCGGGCGCGAGGTCGCGTTCGTTGTAATGCAACCGCGTCGCGTAAAAATCCTGATCGTAACCTTGCACTTGCGCGCTGTCTTCGGTAAGCAACTTGCGCAAACGGATGGCGCTGTTCATTTCACTGTCAGCCAGATGCTGGACGATTTCCGCCGCGCTCCATTTGCCGGGCAGCGGATGCGCTGTGAGTTGGTCGGCGGGAAAGTCAGCGAGCGCGGCTTGCACTTCGTCGTAACCGGCGGCGTAACGGGCAATCAATTCATTGCGTTCCTCTAAAGTCATTTCAAGGTTCCTCAAGCTAAAGCGTTCAGTCGTTCCTGCAATTCGTCGCGCCACGCATTTGCCAGCGCCGGGCATTCCAGCAAAGCGCGTGTCGCTTCAGCATCTTTTTTGCGGAAGTACATCACCTCGTTCGCCGCCGCAATCGTCCATGCGGGATGCGGACGTTTGAGCAAGGCGAAAGGTAAACCGGCGCGCACTTCGCCCTCTTGCAAGACGCGCAAATACCAACCGGTTTTATTCGCGTTGATAACGCGCGCCGGAAAGTCTTTGACACGCCAGCGCCGCGCGAGCGTCCCGCAAGGCTGACGCGGTTGCGAAACCTGCACGACGGCGGAACCAATCGTGAAGCTGTCACCAATACAAATTTCACTTTCGAGCCAGCCCTCAGTCGTGAAGTTCTCGCCAAAGCCGCCGTGCGTGATGTCGGGCAAATTCAATTCGTCGCGCCACTGCGCGTAATGCTCCGACGGATAAACGTTGACGGCTTTGTCAGGGCCGCCGTGAAAGCGGCGATTGGCGACCTGATCTCCCACGAGCGTCGTCTGGCTCAACCATACGGGACCGACGACCGGCTCGCGGAAGATCGCGGTGCGCCATTCTTTCTCGTAATAATCCGTCGCGCCTTTCTCGCCGTAAGTGCGCGGCTTACCGATTTGTAAGGAAAGCAATTTCATAAACGGTAGCGCAATCTGCCGAGATTGCGCCGCATTGTCATTTAACCCTTACCTTACGCGGAACGCTTCGCGCAGGAAGGCATTTTATTGCGCCTGTCACAATCAATGCGTTCGATTACCAGCAGCGCAATCTCGGCAGATTGCGCTACCAATTTTGGTTACGCGCCGAACTGCGTCAGGTGATGGTCTAAATGTTTGTAAAGCATGTTGTTCCATTGCGCTTTATTCAGCGGGCCGAAGCCCAATGACGCTTTGCCGTCAAAGTGTTGCTCGCCTAGTTGTTGGGTCTTGCGAACGAACGCGATGAGTCGTGCTTTTTCTGCTTCGAAGTCTTTATCTGAAGCAATGATGAAATAAGGCGCAGTCGGGCTGTTTCTTTTCATCGGCTTTTCACCTGTGACCAGCGGCTTGATGAACAATCGCAGGATGGGCTTCATCAAAAAGTTTGGCCCTGGATGTTTGCCCGGTTCATAGATGGTTTCGTAAGCGACGTTCAGATGAGCGAGCATTCGGTCAACACTCATCTTGCCCCATTGGGGTTGGTTCGTAGGCGTCAGGCGATTGATGCGCGCAATCACGGATTCAGCGACTTCGCTGGTAAAGATATTGGGTAACGGCATTTCTTACACTCCTTAGTTTAGATTCGTTGGGTTATGGCCGCCTGTGACATCGGACGACTTATGCGAATCTTCGCAGAGGCTTTTGCTAACGGCAATTATGCGCTGCGCGCGAACACCATAATCCAATTAGTCTCCCAACTTTTGCCGCCATCGGCAGAAAAGGCTTGCTCCCAACGCGGAGCCTCCGGGTTAGCAGCGAGCCACATAAATCTCACACGAATGGGTTGCCCGCGCAGGGTATCTTCCGCATAAAAAGTTCCAACGCCATCTTTGAAAGACCCGGTGACCGGCACATCGAGTTGGTGCGGATTTCTGCCGTCCAGCCACCAGATTGACCAGGTACGCTGTTTTGCGTCGTAAGAGCGCAGCGTCACGGCGCGATACGTTCCCGAAGGAAGCTCAAGCACGTTGTCATCCATATTGCCAAGCCCGCCTAAAATCTTTTGTGCCACGCAAGTGCCAGGGAAAGTCGTCCATTCTTTGCTACCTGCCAGTCGTTCGTTTAAGCGCCGGTGCGTC
This sequence comes from Acidobacteriota bacterium, assembly GCA_043718445.1. Lineage (GTDB taxonomy): Bacteria > Acidobacteriota > Blastocatellia > RBC074 > RBC074 > JACPYM01. Next base: position 5,347 of record JAYSVR010000620.1, read on the forward strand.
ACTTGCCAGCGCCCGATGAAAAAATCGAAATCAGTCGGAATCGTTGCAGCATCTGGTTCAGTCATCGTAATTCCCTCACGGAAGGTCATGAAGTTTTAGGTTGCCCGTAACCCGTCACGTGCGCAGGCACGGGTGTATCGGGCGACAAGTAAGGATCGGCAATCGGTTCGCCGGTAATCGTCAGCAACGGCAGGACGCCTGCCCACACCGGAATCGCCATATCTTCGTCATCGTCTTTCGGCGGGCCGGTGCGAATCTTGGCCGAAGCCTCTTGCAACGGCAGCGCGAGTACGGTCGTGCCTTTCAACTCCTGCGCGTTCGGTTCACGAATCTCCGGCCAGCGACCGGGGATGACGTGTTCGGTAAACGCATGCAACGCGGCGGCTTTTTCTTCGATGCTTTCAACCAAACGCGCCGTGCCGAATACGACGACTGAGCGATAGTTGATCGAATGATGAAAGGCCGAACGCGCGAGTACGAGGCCGTCTACCAGCGTGACGGTGACGCAGACGGGAATGCCTTCGCTCACATTGCGCAACATCCGGCTCGCCGCCGAACCGTGAATAAACAGCTCGTCATTCACGCGCGCGTAACTCGTCGGAATCACGAAGGGCTGTCCGTCAACGACAAAACCTACGTGACAGAGAAAGGCTGCGTCGAGAATCGCGTTGACCGTGTCGCGTTCAAACGAACCGCGTTGCGGTAAGCGTTTCAACGTAGTGTTTGCTGTCGGTTGAAAGTTATTCATGCTTGTCCCAACCGCACGGCGCGCGGCGATTTGAGAATCTCTACTTCTTCGGGCGCTTTGAGCAATATGACGCAGCCGTTTTGCGACCAGACGGCGTGCTTGCCGCCCGGCGGCGTGTAAAGGTAATCGCCCGCGTGCAGGTGATCGCTGCCGAGTTTTATGTCGCCTTCGAGTACGAAGATTTCTTCGCCCGCCGGATGATTGTGCGCGGGATAAGTCGCGCCCGCGTCGAACTTGAGCAAGATCGTCGGCGCACGTTGCGTTGTCTCATCGAACAACAAGGCTTTGACGTAAACGCCCGTGATGCCGGGTTCGTTCAGCGGCTTCCATTCAACTTGCTGGCTGCGCACCAGCGTAGTCGTTCCAGTCATTAGCTTTCTCCCTCCTTCAGGTTCATGCGTTGAAATCTGCGAGCTTGATTGTACTTTCACAGCGCACGGGAAAATTCATCGAATTAGCGATGTAACAAAGTTCGTGCGCGCGTTCGTGCAAATGCTTTGCGCGTTCGCCGTCGCCTGCGGCAATCGTGACGACGGGACGCAACGTGACTTCGGTGAAGCGTCCGCCACCGTCTTCGGTCTCAGCCATCGTGCCGCGCGCGTCGTCAACATAAGCCGTCACGACGATGCCGTTGTCAGCACACAAATGCAGATACCAAAGCATGTGGCACGCCGACAGCGAGGCCACCAGCAACTCTTCGGGGTTGTAGCGCGTCGCGTCGCCGCGAAACGCCGGGTCAGACGAGCCTGCAATCACCGGCTTGTTCGGCGCGCTGAATTCGTGTGTCCGTTCGTAAGCGCGATAGTCGTTCGTACCCTTGCCACGATTGCCCGTCCACGTCGTAGTGATTTGATAGGCGTGTGTCTTGTCCATTTGCGAGCCATAAATTACCATTCTAACCGGATGACGAAAAGAGCCAGTTTATATAATTTTAAGCAGTCCACTTTTGAATCAGGAAAATATGGATTTAGCACTTAATCTCAATCCGCGCGCGGCGCAACCGCTGCATCAGCAGCTTTATCACGAGTTGCGGCATTCGATTTTGAACGGGCGCTTGAACGCCGGTCAGCGCATACCTTCGACGCGCGCGTTGGCTGATGCGTTGGGCATTTCGCGTTCGACGGTGACGCAAGGTTACGACCGGCTCATCAGCGAAGGCTATCTCGAAACGGTCATGGGTTCGGGTACGGCAGTGAGTGCGCAATTGCCTGAAGACACGCTGCATGCCGCGCCGATTAAGCAAGCCGTGGCGAAAAAAGAACTGCGTCCAGCCAAGCCGCCGAAACTTTCTGCTGCGGGGCAAACGATGTTGACGATGCAACGCGAACCGGATGTGGCGTTGCCTTACAACTTCAAATATTGCCGTCCGGCGGTTGACGAGTTTCCGCTGGCGCAATGGCGGCGCGTGTTGTTGCGGCAATACCGCGCCGAAAACGTGAAGGGGTTGGATTACGCCGCCGACGGGCGCGGTGAGCCATCGTTGCGCGCGGCGGTGGCGAGCTATCTGACACGAGCGCGCGCTGTGCAATGCGATGCCGAACAGGTCGTGATCGTGAACGGTTCGCAACAGGCGCTGTCGCTCATCAGCCAGGTTTTGTTAGATCGTGGCGATGTGGCGGCGCTCGAAGAACCGGGCTATCACGGCGCGCGGCATGCGTTTCAGGCTTATGGCGCGCGGCTGCATCCGGTCGCGGTGGACGACGATGGCATCGTGTCCGAAGCGTTGCCCGCGAAAGGCGCGCGGCTGCTTTACGTGACGCCTTCGCATCAGTTTCCGACGGGCGCAGTGCTGTCGCTCGCGCGCCGTTTGGAATTGTTGCAATGGGCGCAGGCCACCGACACCTGGGTGATCGAAGACGATTACGACAGCGAGTTTCGCTATGGCTGACGGCCTCGTCCCGCGTTGCAGGGATTGGCAACGCACGATCAGGTTTTGTATGTCGGCACGTTTTCTAAAGTGATGTTTCCCGCGTTGCGCATCGGTTACCTCGTCGTACCGCCCGCGCTCGTCGCGGTCTTTGAGCAAGCCAAGTGGTTGCAAGATCGCCATAAGCCTGCGGTTGAACAGCGCGCGCTGGCTGAGTTCATCAACGAAGGTTCGTTTGAGCGGCACTTGCGGCGCATGCGCAAACTTTACGACGGGCGGCAACAGGCGTTGGTGCGCGCGCTCGAAACGCATTTTGGGGAACGCGTCACGATTCTCGGCGCGAACTCAGGCATGCATTTGATGATTCGTTTGCATACGCGCTGGACGGAAGACGAAGTCATCGCGCGCGCGGCGGAAGTCGGCGTAGGCATTTTGGGCGCGAGCATTTATTACGTGGGTGCTGCGCAGCAAAATGAGTTCGTGTTGGGTTACGCGCCGCTCAGTGAACGCAAGATTCAGGAAGGCGTGAAGCGGCTGGCGCGGGCTTTGTAAATTCGCCATTTCATCTTTTCTGCCAGACGCGCCGCATAATTCTTGCCAGATGATGAGATTTGAGTACTATTTACCCGCGCGTCGCTGCCCGTGGCTAAAAGCTAAAAGCCAGCGGCGGCAACTCAAGCAACTCAATTCAACAACGCCAATCAGGCCGCATCAAAATGTTTAGCGACGAGCGTGAACCGCTCACACATTCAACCAAACTCGCATGATCGTCATTCCTGCTATTGATTTACGTGGTGGACGCTGCGTACGCCTGCAACAAGGCGTAGCCTCTGCCGAAACCGTTTACTCTGAAAACCCCGTTAAGATCGCCAAACGTTGGTGCGAAGAGGGCGCTGAGATGATTCACATCGTCAACCTCGATGCCGCGTTCAATCAGGACGACCGCGCCAATCTCAAGGCGCTCGAAAACATCCTTTACGAAATCGAGGTGCCGGTGCAATTCGGTGGCGGCGTTCGTACGCTGGATGACGTGCGACGGCTCGACGAGCTGGGCGCGACGCGCATCGTGATCGGTACGACGGCCATCGAGAATCCACACGTGCTGCAACACATCATTGACGAATTCGGCTCGACCATTGTCGTAGGCATTGACGCGCGCGACGGCAAAGTCGCGCTGCGCGGCTGGGAAAAAATGTCTGAACTCAACGCGATAGATTTCGCGCAAAAGGTGGCGGACATGGGCGTCGAGCGAATTGTTTACACCGACATCGCCCGCGACGGCATGCTCACCGGCATCAACTTTGAAGCCACACGCGCCATTGCCGAAGCCAGCGGCATCCACATCACTGCCTCGGGCGGCGTGGCGACGCTGGATGACATTTACGGCGTGAAAGAACTCATGCAATACGGCGTAGACAGTGTCATCGTCGGCAAGGCTTTGTATGAAGGCGTTTTCACGCTGGAAGAGGCGCTGGATGCAGCGGATGAATAGCTTTTTGATTGTTCTCAATCATTCGCTGACAAGCCTGATGCAACCGCGTCAGGCTTTCGTTTTTTGTGCGAACCAGCGCAAGGCAAAACTACTCTAAGCATTCAGACCTGCTTGAACTGCCTTCCCCTTCGTGCTATTTCACTTGGTTTTATGGCGCACGAATCCATTCAAGTAATGCGCCGATAATGTGAATTTATAGGGTTCTCAACGGCATTTATGGCTAAATCATTAGTAATCGTCGAATCGCCTTCCAAAGCGAAAACCATCAACAAATATCTCGGTAAAGATTTCAAAGTGCTGGCCTCAGTCGGTCACGTCAAAGACCTGCCCAAGAAAGGTTTGGGCATAGATTTCGATAACGATTTCGAGCCGACTTACGAAGTCATGCCGGGCAAAGAGAAGGTCGTACGCGAGATCAGGGAAGCGGCAAAAGACGCCGACACGATTTATATCGCAACCGACCCTGACCGCGAAGGTGAGGCCATCGGCTATCACTTATCAGAGATCGTCACCGGCGGACGTGGCAATTCGAACAAAGCCATTTTTCGCGTGATGTTCAATGAGATCACCAAGAAAGCAGTGCAGGATGCCTTCAAATCGCCCGGCCAGATTGATCAGGATTTGGTGGACGCACAGCAAGCCCGCCGCGTACTCGACCGCATCGTTGGTTACAAAGTCAGTCCGCTCTTGTGGGACAAAGTGCGGCGCGGATTGTCAGCCGGACGAGTGCAAACCGTAGCTGTGCGTTTGGTCGTCGAGCGCGAACGCGAGATTCAGGCGTTCGTCAAAACCGAGTATTGGTCCATCATCGCCAACCTTTCGGCGCAACTGCCTCCGGCGTTCGACGCGCGGCTTTACAAGATTATTGACCAGACCGTTAAGACCGCAGGCTTTGACGATGGCGTCAAGAAATCTGAAATCCATATCAAGGAACAAGCCGACGCCCAGCGGATTCTCGATGAACTGAAAGGCGCGCAATACGTTGTCGCCGACGTTTCGACGAAAGAGAAGAAGCGCAATCCGGTACCGCCCTTTATCACGTCGAGGCTGCAACAAGACGCTTCGCGCAAGTTGCGCTTTTCGGCCAAGCGCACGATGCAGGTCGCGCAAAAACTTTATGAAGGCAAAGACCTCGGCAGCGAAGGCGCGGTCGGCCTCATCACTTATATGCGTACCGACTCGGTGCGTGTCGCCGACAGTGCGCTTGATGAAGTGCGCGAATTCATCGGCGGACATTTCGGCCCGAACTATCTGCCTGAGAAAGCAATTCACTATCGCGGCAAGAAAGACGCGCAAGACGCGCACGAAGCGATTCGTCCGACTTCGGCTGAACGCACGCCCGAATCAGTCGCGGCTTATTTAGAAAAAGACGAACTCGCTTTGTATCGCCTGATCTGGCAACGCTTCGTCGCATCGCAAATGGTGGCAGCGATTTTCGATCAGACAACGATAGATATTTCGGTGACCGAGAAATATCTGTTTCGCGCGACGGGTTCCGTCGTCAAGTTCGACGGCTTCCTTGCGGTTTACGAAGAAGGCAAAGACGAGAAGGACGACGAAGACGAAGAGCGCGCGGCCAAGTTGCCCAAAGTCACGAAGGGCGAAACGCTTTCACTCAACGCGATCACGCCCAATCAGCATTTCACCGAACCGCCGGCGCGTTACACCGAAGCGACGCTGGTGAAAGTACTCGAAGAAAAAGGCATCGGACGGCCTTCGACTTATGCTTCGATTATGTCGGTGATTCAGGATCGTGAATACGTCGAAAAGAAAGAGAGCAAATTCTTCCCAACCGAACTCGGCACGCTCGTGAATGACTTGCTGGTTGAGAGTTTCGCCGAACTCTTCAACGTCGAATATACGGCGCAGATGGAAGGCCGGCTCGATGAAGTCGAAGAGGGCAAGCTGAAATGGACGACGGCGCTGCATACTTTTTACGACAAGTTCACGGTGGATTTGAAAGCGGCGCAGGAACACATGCGCGACGTGAAGCGGCAGGAAATCATCACCGACGAAGTCTGCGACAAGTGCGGCTCGAAGATGGCGATCAAGTTCGGGCGCTTCGGCAACTTCTTGGCTTGTACGAACTATCCTGAGTGCAAGTCTACGCGCGAGATTGCCAAGCCCGTGACGAATGAGAACGGCGAGGCGACGGGCGAAGCGGCTGAGAACCCTTACGCCAATGAGAAGTGCGAAAATTGCGACCGTCCGATGATTCTGAAAAAAGGCCGCTTCGGTTCGTTTCTGGCCTGCACGGGTTATCCCGATTGCAAGACGACGCGCAAGATCACGACGACCGGCGCGGTCGCCGCACCGCCGCAACCGATTGATGAGTATTGCCCCGATTGCGCCGGACAGTTGGCGGTCAAGCAAGGGCCTTATGGCGAATACACCGGCTGTTTGAATTGCAAATATATCAAGCGCGAAACGACGGGCGTGGCCTGCATCCGCGAAGGTTGCGGCGGCGATATTTGTGTCAAAAAATCGCGGCGCGGCAAGGTGTTTTACGGCTGCGGCAGTTATCCGAAATGCGATGCGGTGTTTTGGGATAAGCCCGTGATGCTAGCCTGCCCACAATGCCAAAAGGTTTTCACGCTCGAAAAATACAACGCGAAAAAAGAAGAGACGATGCACTATTGCTCTGACGAAGCCTGCGGCTATCGTTCAGACGGCAGCGTAGCGCGTCCTCGCACCGGCACGGCTAAGACCTATACGCCTAAAGTTGCGGTGAAAGCGGCGGCGAAGAAAGCTCCGGCGAAGAAAGCGGCTACGAAAAAAGCTGCGGCTCCGAAGGCTTTGGTAGCAGCAGCGGAAGCGGAAAAGAAAACTACGGCGCGGTTGGTGAAGAAAGCGGCTTCGGAGTAATTCTTTCCAGCGGCTCTGCCGCAGTGATGTGCGGAAAGGCTTTGCCTTTCCGCGAGTGTCTTTTCTTTTTAAGGGGCTACGCCCCGAATGGTCAGAGAGGATTCGCTTGGTGGTTGACCGTTGGGGGCGTAGCCCCAAAACAAGACGCAATTTCACGGAAGGGCAAAGCCCTTCCGCACATCACTGCGGCAGAGCCGCCAAAAAAATAGGCCGATGTTTCGGCGTTATTGCGAGCTTGATTACGTTGTCATTTTTTGTAGGCGGTAACTTCGCGCAAGCCAAGCCGACAAGCGCGAGTCAAACCGTGCAAACTTTCTTTGCGTTATTGAAAGGGCAGCAATACGCCAAGTTGCATGAGTTGCTGCCGTCGCAGATGCAAGCGCAAGTCAGCCGCGAACAACTCACAGTCAACCTCAAGCGCATCGAAAGTTTTCTCACGCTCGAACGCATGCAAGTCGGACGGGTGCAGGAAAAAGGCGAGTTCGCCGTGGTGGACACGACGATTTATGGCAAGCTCAAACAACCGATGAATTTCAACGGCACGCCCATCAGCGAAGGCCGCGTTGTGACGCAACAATATCTGTTTAAAGAAAACGGTCAATGGAAAGTCGTGACCGCCGACGAAGGCGCGCGCGGCTTCTTTCTCAAACGCAATCCGCAATTCAATCAGCAATTTCAACTGAGCAAACCGCAACTTGCCTTCAAGCGCGACGGGCAATGGACGGCGATGGGCAGACCGCCTGCGAAGCCGCAATAGTTTACCAATTTGCTTTGGCTAATTGCTCTACCTTGCCGGTTTCTTTGTTGAAGAAGATCATCAAATCGCAAGGCGAGATGTAACAAAGCAGGTCGTTATTGATGTGGTAAAAATAGCCGTTTTGTTCCGCTACGATTTGGTCAGGTGGGCCGAAGAGTTCACGGATTTCATTTTCCGTTTTGCCGATGAACTGCTTTTCCTTTGCCATCACACTGTGAGCCATCGCTCCGCGCGTTAGCGTTCCGCCCGCTTTCCAATTTGCGGAATTGAATTCACGTGACCCAACGCCCAAGCACGCAAAAAAGCCGACAAACGTACCAGCAAACAAAAGCAAAAAACACCCAAACCGTTTTGCTTTGGTAGCCGGAGAGAGTTCTTCGTATGAAGGCTTTGTTGCAACACTCATCGCATCGTACCCATCGTTTGCTGCCATTGCAGCGATTTGCGCAACACTTGCAGCCGCGCCTGATTCGGTTGGTCGGTCAGTCGGTCGAGTTGGTCGGCGATTTCATTCAACAAGGCAAAGGCGAAAAATCCTGCGTGCGTCGTTACGTGCGGGTAGTAGCTAAGTTCGAGCGCGCCGTGCGGATGATGAAAGGCGCGTAGCTGTTCGTCATCAAGCGTTTCGACGGTGGCGTTGACGGGCAGCACTTCGCGCGGCAGGCCTTGCCGATAGCCTTGCGCGTCGTGCCAGCCGACGAGCAGCAGGCCGATCAGCACACCTTGTTCGTTGATGTAATCGGGACTGAATACGGCATTGCGTTCAGACGGCGTAGCCAGTCGCGGGCCGTAATTGCCGTAATCAGGATTGAGCAATTGCGAGTTGTAAATCACGCCGATGACTTCGCGGTCGCCGTTTTGAATGCTCACGAATTGTCCAAAGCGGTAATCGCTCACCGCAGGCGGCGTGGCGGTTTCGAGCGTATCGAAAACGCGGGCGACGTAATCTACGTGGGAGTTTGATTTGACGATCTTGGCGATTTGCATGAGTTGGTTACGTGGTTAGATAAGGCGCGATGAGGCGATAGCGCTTGGCGCTAAAGCCGCGAATGACGATCAAATCTTGCGGACGCTTGAACGGGCCGTGTTTGGCGCGATGATCGAGAATGCGTCTTGCCAGTCCTGCGCCGATGCCGGGCAGCGTTTCGAGTTGCGCGGAAGTCGCCGTGTTCAGATTGATTTTGGCGGCGGGCGTTTGCGCGACAGCCAGTGCGCCCCACAAACACAGCAGCGCCAATACAAATTTCAAATTTGAAATTACGGATTTGAGATTCATCGCTGCCTCAATGCCAACCATATAACTTCACGCGAAAGTCATGATTGACGAGCGTGGGGCCTTCGGGGGCGCGTCGGGCGAGCTCAAGGCATTGCGCGAACATCATCGGAAGGCCGCCGTGCGCAAGTTGCGCGCCGTAATGTGAATTCGTGAAAACCGCTTTCAAACGCGGGTTGGGCGCTTGCGTGATGCCGTAACGCACCGAACTCATCGGCAATTCGAGCAGCGCCGCCGGATTAAGAATTTCGATGGCGTCGTCGAATACGTAAACCCGCGTCGTGCGGTCGCGTACCGGCCAAGCGCGATGCACCAGCGCATTTGCCAACGCTTCACTCACTGCGGCACGCGCGTAATTGGCGCGGCCTGTCTCATCGCCCAGCGCCTTGCGATTCGGTCGGGCGTCCCACAGGTCGGCGTAACGCTGCACAAAATGTAGCGCGCCGTCGAACAGGCGCAACAGATTGCCTGCGAGGTTGACGCGCTCGACGATGGGCGCGTGCAAATCTGAGCCGCTGTATCGCGTCAGTTGAATACTGGCTTGCGGCAACAGTTGCGCGACGCGTTCATTCAATCCGAACAGCAGCAAGCCGCCGACGGTCGGAATCAATTCGTCTTTGCGTTTGACCGCCAAGCCCATATCACGCAACAGCGTGTCGGTAGGAAAGCCTTTCGTGTTCTCGCCCCAATAACCTGGATTGACGCCGCGCATGTAGCTCCAAAACAACGATTCATCAATGTCGCTTTCGATGCAAGCTCTGAAAACCGGCGCTTGTTCAAAGTGTGCGAGGGGCGCTTCGCCGTAAATGTGCGAAAGCTCTTCGCGCGTCGCTTCGCGTTTGATCGCGCCTTCGCGCAGGTAATAGGCATCGTCCAGCGTGCGATGCGGACGGTTGTGCGGCTCGACTTCCAGCACGACGATGCGGCGTCCGCTGTCGAAGGCGACCTTGTTGATGTAAGGAAAAACCGGCGGCTGAATTTGCGTCGCGCACAGGTTGCGCAATTCTTCTTCGACTTCTTCCGGGTCGTCTACGCCCTCGATGCGCAGTTGGTCGTTGACGCCGAAAATCATGGCTCCGCCGTCAGTGTTGGCGAGCGCGATAATTTCAGCCGTGAGCTTTTCGGGATTGCTGAAGCGCACTTTGAGTTCGAGATAAGTGTCTTCGCCGCCGCGCAACAAACGGACGACCTCAGTCCGTGAAATGTTTTGCGCGGGTACGTCGTATTGATAAGCAAGATAAGAACGCTCGGTGCTGGGCTGTTGGCGCGGGCGCTGAGAGGAGTTATGGCGTTTGCGCGACATCGCTGGTGGCAGCCCGCAGGCTATGAAGTGGTGAAAAGAGAAAAGCGGAGTCGCATCCGGTCAGTTGAGATAAAGCTGCGATGCGACTCCGCTTAGGAATTTGCGTGTGATGAAGAGAAGCTGGCGCGGTTATTTTTTGGGCGCTTCAACTTTGACTTCACTGGGTTCTTCGTTAATACCCTGCTTGAAATTGCGAATGCCTTCGCCCATGCCTTTCATGAGTTGCGGAATGCGGTTCGCGCCGAAAACGATCAGGACAATCACCAGCAGGATGACCATTTCGGTCGGGCCTAAGTTGATAAACAGCGGATAAAATTGAGTCATAACTACGTCTCCTTTGAAGGCGGTGGTGTCACTGGTTGTCATTAGAATGTTTACTTGAAAGCCTTGTTTGAAAGCGAGGGCATTCTAGCGTCGCGTTTGCGAGAGTGTCAATTAGCTATAAGATGCGTCCAAGCAGTGATTGGCAAGGCTTTTCATCCCATTCCAACGAGGCAATTATGCGAATCAAACTCTTTGTCGTTGCGCTGTGTGTCGCTTGGTGCTGCACATCGGTTCAACAGGCCCAACAACCAGCACAACTGGCTGACAACGCGCCGAAACGTCCCATGATTTTGGGACTCGCCCACGTAGCCTTTCAGGTCAGCGATGTCGCCAAAGCGCGAGAGTTTTATGGCGAGCTATTGGGTTATGACGAACCGTTTCAGATTCGCAATACTGACGGAACGCTCGCGTTGACCTATTTCAAAGTGAACGAGCGGCAATACATCGAAATCTTTCCCGGCTTGCCGCCCGAACGTGAAGATCGCTTGCGGCATATTGCCTTTGAGACCAACGACCTCGAAGCCCTGCGCGTTTATCTGTTGAGCAAAGGCGTCAAAGCGCCTGACAAAGTGAATACAGGACGAGACGGCAACATCAATTTCACCATCCCCGACCCCGACGGCCACGGCGTAGAGTTCGTGCAATATCGCGCGGGTTCGCTGCATACGCGCGCGAAGGGGCGATACCTTTCGCCACGGCGTATCTCTGACCGCATTTTGCACACGGGCATCAGCGTGATGAATCAGGCCGCCACCGATGCGTTTTATAAAGACGTGCTGGGTTTGAGCGAAATCTGGCGCGGCGGACGCGATGACACGACCTTGAGTTGGATCAATATGCGCGTACCCGATGCGACTGATTATGTTGAATATATGCTGACGGCGACGAAGCCTACGCGGCAGCAGTTGGGTTCGATGCACCACATCGCGTTGCTCGTGCCAGATATGCAAAAGGCGCTTGAAACCTTGCGCGAACGCGCGGGCGAAACTTCCAACCTCAATGGCAAAATCAATGCGCCGCAAGTTGGACGCAACCGCCGCTGGCAATTGAATCTCTATGATCCTGACGGTACGCGCACCGAATTGATGGAACCGTTCCCGATGCGCTGAACACACGCGAGATACTTGCTGCGCCGCAGCGACGCTGTGCTATAGTGCCGCTCGTTTTAACACTGCCAGAAGGCAGGCACTCATCAACACTTAAAAGATCAGGATTCAGACCCCCAGCGGGCAATAAGGAGAAAAAAACACATGTCGAAAGAGAATGAAGGCGGAGACAAGCTGGTTTACTTTTTAGTTGGAGCAGGCATTGGCGCGGTGACGGCGTTACTGTTCGCACCCAAGCCGGGCAGCGAGTTACGCGCTGAGATCGCCGATGTCACCAAGCGCGGACTCGATCAGGCCCGCGACACTTCGCGCGAACTCAACGAACGCGCCAACGAGCTTTATCAAACGGGTACGGAACGTGCCTCTGAGCTTTACCAGACGGGTACGGAACGCGCCAACGAGCTTTATCAAACCGGTGTCGAACGCGCCAACGACCTCGCCGCGCGCAGCAAAGATTCGGTCAACGACCTGACCGAACGCGGCAAGGAATTGCTCAATCGCCAGAAATCCCAAATCGCCGCCGCGCTCGAAGCCGGCAAGCAAGGTTACTCCGACGCCAAACAGGCCGATCAAGGCAAGGCGCTGGCCGCTTTTGAAGACAACGCGTAAGAAAGTGGTTAGTGGTTAGTGGTTAGTGGCTGGTGCCAGCGGTTAGATTCGATTCTGAATACTAGCCACTAGCCACTAGCCACTAGCCACTAAGCTCCGCTAGCCACCAGCCACTCATCATGGAAAACTCACTAACCCTAGTCACCGCTGTCGGAGTTACGATCTTATTGATCGTGCAAGTTGCCGTATTCGTCGGATTTTATTTGCTCGCCAAGCGCGTTGTCGCCGTGGTCGAACGCACCGCGCAATTACAGACGCGCGCCGAATACCTACTCAACAACACCGAACCCGTGCTGAAAATGGCGCAAGGGATGATGGTCGAACTCAAGCAGGCCACGGGTTATTTGACGCAAGGCATTCAGCACATCACTGCCATCACCGAAATGGCGAAAGACGAAGCCGCCGAAGTGCGCGGCTTGCTCGGCGATTCGACCGCCATCGCCAAACGCGAAGTCGAACGCGCCAAATCGCAAGTGGATAAAGTGCAAAACACGATTACCACTGCGACCGATCAGTTCGAACGCGCGACGCTGATGGTGCAAAACAGCGTGCTTGAACCCGCCCGCGAATTTTCTTATGTGATGGCGGGCGTCAGCCGCGCGCTCGAAGTGTTGCTGGCTGGTCGCCGCTTGCCGGTTGATCGCGCCTATCAAGACGAAGAAATGTTTATCTGATTTGAGGTTTGTTTTGCCGAAGAAGAAAAATCTGAAAACTGTTGCTGCAAAAAAATCAGCCCTGCCTGCCATTCGAGAAATTTCACCCGAACAAAGTCTCGAAATCCGTTCAACACCTGTTGCCGAAATGAATCTGGTTCCGCTCGACACGTTCGCTTATGAGTATGTCGGCAAGCGCATTGAGATTCATTTCACGATGCCGGAATTCACAGCTATTTGCCCGTTCTCTGATTTTCCCGATTTCGCTACGATCAAGTTGATGTATGTGCCGAACGAACGGTGCATCGAATTGAAATCGCTGAAGCTCTATATCAATTCGTTCCGTGAAGTGAAAATCTTTCACGAACATGTTGCCAACCAAATCCTCGACGATTTCGTGGCGGCTTGCGATCCGCTCGAAGTCCATCTGGAAGGCGATTTCAACGTGCGCGGCAACATTCATACAGTAGTGAAAGCCAGCTACGTCAAACCCGCGAAAGCCAAACGGCGCAGTTAATCGCGCAACAGTCGCGCTACTTTTTCCAATACGCTTTCCAACATCGCACGTGCTGCGGCTTCGTCATTCGCTTCCGCCATCAAACGGATGATCGGTTCCGTATTCGATCCTCTTACGTGCAACCAGCCGTTCGGCAAAGTCACTTTCACACCATCGCGCAAGTCTTGCGGATGCCCGGCAAATTCCTGACGAACCAGTTTGAGCGCCGCGCCGATCTTGTCAGAAGGGCAGTGCAGCTTTTCTTTGACGATGGCGTAACGCGGCAGCGCGTTGACGAGTTGCGAAACGGTCTGGCCGCTTTCGGCGAGCAGGTGCAGCACCAGCGCCATGGCTACGTGAGAATCGCGGCAATAGTTGATGCGCGGATAAATCACGCCGCCGTTGCCTTCGCCGCCGATGACGGCTTTGACGCGCTGCATCAGTTCGGTGACGTTAGCTTCGCCGATCTTGGCGCGATGTAACTCACAGCCGAATAGCCGCGCGACATCGTCCATCGTCTGTGACGTAGATAAATTCGTCACCACTGCGCCGGGCGTTTTGCTCAACACGTAGCGCGTCGCCAGCGCCAGTGTTTGATCTTCGCCAATCGGTGAGCCGTGTTCGTCAATGATCGCCAAGCGGTCAGCGTCCATGTCTTGCGCGAAACCGACTTCGGCTTTGCTGCTTTTCACCAACTCACATAACGCGCCGAGATTTTCGGCAATGGGTTCGGCTCCGCGCGGAAACAATCCGTTGGGCGTAATGTTGATCGCGGTCACGCGCGCGCCGAGTGTTTGCAAGAGTTGCGGCGCAAGCACTGAAGACGCGCCGTTGCACGAATCTAACGCGACATGGATTGAGCGCGCGGGTTTCCCGACCGCCGCAAGAATGGCTTGAATGTGAGCTTCGAGCGCGCCGTCGAATTTCTCGACTTGCCGCAACTCATTCACGCTCGCTTTGCGGTAATCGCCCTGATGATAAATATCGAGCAGTTCGCGCGCTTGCCCTGAACTGAGAAACAAGCCGTCAGCTCCGACGAATTTCAGTGCATTCCATTCCGCCGGGTTGTGGCTCGCCGTGATGGCGATGCCGCCTTGCGCGCGGCGCTGCCGCACGAGCAATTGCACGGTCGGTACGGGTACGATGCCGAGATCGAGTACGCGGCAACCGCTCGATAGCAAACCCGCGATGACGGCTTGGCGTACCATCTCGCCCGACGTACGGGGATCGCGTCCGATGACAATCGTGCCCGCTCCGGCATAGGTGCCGAAGGCTTGCGCAAAGCGCGTCAACAACGTCGGCGTCAACGATTCGCCGATCACGCCGCGTACGCCGGAGATACTGATTTTTAGGGTTGGAATGGCTCGCATAATTGCTTTGTTGCCAGCGGGCCGTATCGCAACCTGTCAGGTTGCGAAGCCTCGCATTTGCTTCAATTGGTTTTTCCCGCACGGCTCCGCAACCTGACAGGTTGCGATACTTTCAGCTCGCGCAACAATTCACCGACGCGATCAATCTGTTGAACTGACAACGTCGCGCCGCCAAAGCGCGCTTGCTGATAAAGCTGGGTGAGCTCGTTCACGGTGGGCTTATTCACTTGTAGGGCGAATTCACGTGGTGTTTGTTGTGACTGGCGGCGTTGTCCGAAGCGCGCGAGTTGCGTGAGCATCTCTTCGTAAAAGGCCACGGCGGAACCGGCGGCGTCGCGGCGGAAGCGATAACGCCACGTGCGCGTATGTCGCCACCACCACAAGCTCGCCGCCAAAACCAATAGCAAGGCCGCGATGCTCACGGTGCGTGCGTTGAACCATTGCATCCAATCGTGACCTGCTTCGTTTTCAGGTTCCGTCTTTGCGGTATTTGGGTTGTCGGGTTTGAGCCATTCGGCCATTCGCGTTTGCCAGTCGAGCCAGCGGTTTCCGGTTTCGTGCCGCCAACTCATGAGGCTGCGTTGCAGGTTCATCAGCAGCGAGAACTGTTCGTAAGAATCGAACTCAATGACGCGTTCTTGCCAGAAGTCTTGCAGCGATTCGCCCATGCCTTGCAACCAGCCGAACAGTCCGGCCAAGGCTTCGTCATACTGATTCAGCCCGGCGGCGGGCGTAGGGTCGAACGTCACCCAGCCGTGGCGCGGAAAGTAAGCCTCGACCCACGAGTGAGCGTCAGATTGCCGCACGACGTAAAGCTGTTGGCGTTCGTTAAACTCGCCCATCTGAAAGCCGTTGACGATGCGCGCCGGAATGCCGCGCGTACGCAACAGGATCGTCAGCGCCGAAGCGAAATACTCGCAATGTCCGGCTTTGGTGTTGAATAGAAAATCGCTCAACGGGTCGCCTTCTTCGACGACGTTGAGTTCAAGCGAGTATTGATAGGCGTTTTGTAAGTGTTCGACCAGCCGGGCCGTGGTGTCGTAATTCGTCGTGGCATTGCCCGCCACTTCGCGCGCCAGCCGCGTGATGCGTGCGTCGAGTTGCGGCGGCAGTTGCAAGTAAAGGCGGCGCATGTCGGCGCTGTAAGACACTGCTTGATCGGTGCGCAAGTCATCGGCTTTGGGCAAGGTCGTATTCGAATGAACCACATAACGGAAGCGATGAAACGCATGCTGATCGGTAAACAGCGATTGGCTCTCGTCGCGCTTGACCGTGTCAGGGCCGCTGATAAAAGCCGCGTGCGGCGCCGCGAAAATGACTTTGGTGTTTAACGGTTCGAGAAAGAATTGCTGTTCGGTGTAGGGCAGTTTGACCCCTGGTTCCGGTCGAAAAACATGATCCTGCATGCGTAACGGCTCAGGCTCGCCGACCCTGCGCAACCACGTGCCTCCGTCGTAATAATCCAGCGCGAGGCCGCGCCAATACAGTTGCGTGGGCGCGCTGACCGCAGGCCAGCCCACGCGCACGCGCATCACGAGTTTTCGATTCAGCTTGAGGCGCGCGACTTCGCCTAGCCGCACGCTTTCTGAAAAACCTGACAACGCTTCTTCACCGGCTCCGCCGCGCCACGGACGTGGTACGCGCGGCATCGCCAGAAAGAGCGGCGTCGCCAACACCGCAATCAACAGCAACGCTGCGCTGGCAAAGATGAATACGTTGCGCCAACGCGGCGCGCGCAAGTGAATGGGTTGTGCGCTTTGCCCCTTCGCGGCAGTTCGCCAGAATTCGGTCGTGAGCGTATCTAGCACGTGCTGGCGCTGCCATTCGTCTTGCGTGCGGCGAATTTCGAAACTCACCATCGTCGAAATCGCCGCTAGCAAATAAGCCACGAGCAACACGAAAAACACCGCGTCGAGCATGACGCTGGCGGTCAGCAAGACGGCAAAGAACGACGCGACATACAGCCACAGCCAGTCTTTGTTTTGCTTGAAACGCAAGAGGCGCAAGGCGATCCACGCCAGCAACAAATGCAACGTGACCACGTGTTGCGGTTCGTTGAGCCAATACCGGTCAAAAGCCCAAAGCGGAATCAGCAACAGAATTAGCCAGCGTTGCGGGCCTTTGCCGTACCACAGTTGTTGCAGGCGATGACTGATGATCGCCCAACGAGGATGTCGAATATGCATCCTGCCCGTGTCAGTAAATGCCGCAACTAGCAAGGCTAGGCCGAACGCCGTGAGACTGAACACACCAAGCTGCCCCGTGGCGGCCAGCATGACTACACTGGTGGCGAGCAACGCATAAGAAGACAGTTTGAAGTAGCTTTCTAACGTCATGGGGCTAAATCTCAGCGAAACAAAATACCTGTGCGCTTTGCGTCAGCCACGCGGGCAAGTGCGCGCGCGGCACGGGCGTCACCAGCAACAGAGTCGAACGTCCGTCGCGTAAGTCAGCCAACGCAGGCAGCCATTCATAATTCGTCGCCGCGTGTTCTGTCACCAACTCGACTTGTTGCAGCGCGTTACCCAATCGTGCCATCCAATCGGGAATTACCACTGGTTCGTTCGCCGCCGTTGGCGAAGGCCTTTCGACGCGCGCGAGCATCGCCAATAGCGACAGGCCATGCGCGCGGCCTGCGCCGTAATCACTTAACGATTGAGCTTCATTATTCGTTTGTGGCTGTGCCACTAACAGCCTGACCGCTGCGCCTTTGGCAATCAGCCAATCCGCTAGACTGGCGGTGAAGTTGATGCCGCGCTCGAACTGTTCGTCGTTGGCGGCGGGCGAAGTGGCGTCGAAAGCCAAGGTAACTTGCCAGTCTTCTTCGCGCGTGAGTTCGCGCGTCATCAGTTGACCGGTTTTCGCCGTCGCCTTCCAGTCAATCGCACGCCGCCGGTCAGCCGGTTGATAAGGGCGAATGAGATAGAGGTCGCCGCCTTGTCCGCGCAGTTGGCTTTCGTGCCAGCCGCTTTGCCAGAACGGCGCGGTGGCAAATTCGCTCAAAGGCTTGAGCGGCGGATAGACGATCAATTCGCCCGCTTGTTTGAGGCGCAAGCGGCGCTCGACCAGTCCGAAAGGGAAGCGCGTTTGCAGCGCGAGTTGCGTCAACGCATAAACGCCGCGTCGCGTGAACGTATGCGAAACCTGTTGGCTGGCGCGGCTGCGCGGCGGCACGATGGCATAACAAGCCAGCACCTGTGCGTCGTCTTCGCCTGATCGTCGTAAAGACAGCGTGAGCGAAAAGGCGGGCAGCAAGCGTTTGAAATTGGTGAGCGTGATGTCGAGGCGCGCGGGTTCGGCGGCGAAAATGTGAGGCGGTGTGCTGAGGTCTACCCACAGGCGCGTGAGGTTCAAGCGGTTCGCCAGCATCGAAACGATCAACGTCGCGCTGAACACCGCGAGCAACAGATAAAACAAATTGTTGCCAGTCATAAAAGCCGCGCTTGCGACGATGGCGATAAGCAACCCGAAGATTACGCCCAGCCAGGGAATGTGAAACGGCATCCATGCCGCGCCCGCCACAAACAATGAGTGCGCCAGTTTGGGCAGCGCATAAAGCAGGAAGGCGGCAAAACTCACCAACGCGACGCGCGTCCAAAAGCTGACTGATTCAAGGTCACCGCGTTGCGAAGCCCACAACGCAAAACCCATCCCGCCCAACATCAATCCCGCCAGAGTCGTATTGGCGAGCGCGAAGAACCAATTTTTTTTGCGAGAAGTTTCAGGCACAGCGAGTTACCACGGGCGGGGCTTAAAGCGGTACGGGAATCGTGTTCAGCATTTCGATCAACAGCTTTTCAGCCCCATTGCCGCGCCGCAAGTGCGTAATGTGTTGCGCGCCTACGACGACGCGATGAGCGCAAACGGGTACGACTAATCGTTTGATGTCGTCGGCGATGCAATAGTCGCGGTCTTCGGTGAAGGCCAGCGCCTGCGCCGCGCGATATAACGCCAGCGTCCCGCGCGGACTCACGCCCAACTCAAACGCAGCGTTCTCGCGCGTCGCCGTCACGATTGCCATCAAGTAATCAACCAGCGCGTCATCTATGCGAACTTGCTTAACGGCATCTTGTAACTCAATGACTTCGCGCGCATTCATCAGCGGACGCAAACGGTCGAGCGGATGAAACTGCGCCTGTTGCCGCAGGATTTCTTTTTCTTCCTGACGCGCCGGATAGCCCAAACGAATGCGCATCAGAAAGCGGTCGAGCTGCGATTCGGGCAGCGGATAAGTCCCGTGATGTTCCGTAGGGTTTTGCGTCGCCAACACTAAAAACGGTCGCGGCAAATCGTAAGTTTGTCCTTCAATCGTCGCGCGTCCTTCGGCCATGGCTTCGAGCAAGCTGCTTTGTGTCTTGGGCGTAGTGCGATTGATCTCATCCGCGACGATGACGTTGGCGAAGAGCGGCCCCGGCTTGAATTCAAAATCACCGCTGTGCTGGTTGAAAACCGATACGCCAACGATGTCTGAGGGCAAGAGGTCGCTGGTGAATTGAATGCGCTGAAAGCTGCAATCGAGACAACGCGCCAGAGCTTGCGCGAGGGTGGTCTTGCCTACGCCCGGCACGTCTTCGACCAGCAGATGCCCGCCCGCCAACAAGGTCGCAATCGCCAATTGTACGGCTTCGGCCTTGCCGCGAATGACGCTCTCAATAGCTTGTTGTAATGCCGGAACTACTTGTGAGGCTGACTCAGTAATCACGTTGGCTTCCTCCTTTCACCATACCGAGCCGTTTAAGCGATTGCTCAACCTGCTTCACTAACTCTTTAGGCAGCGCGCTTTGGGACTGAAGGCAAGTAAAGAGGCGTAATCTGTCAATTAGCAGACAACTGCTAACAGCTCTCTCCTTCGCCCAAGCTCCGTTTATTTGGCGAAAAAGCAACGGGATAAATACTAAGTTTGCTGGTGGATGAGAGAAAGAAATTAAGTTTTGGAGCTTGGGAGGACTTGCTTGAAGCGTTTTTCCCATCCACCTATCCTGCTCGGCAGCACATTGCCCCAATACTGCTAGAACGCTTCGTGCCCCATCACTGAAAGGATAAACTCCCACTAAATCAACTCCTCCATCGCCAGAAGTATCTTCTTGACTGAGGACATCCTCATGCACTTTTTCTCTCAAGACATCTTGCCCTAACTTCAAAAAGGCTTTTCGGAAGTTTGTCCCAAAAAAGTTTTTCCTATCATCTGAGTTAGCATCAAAAACCCAAACTTGTGCTTTAGGTGACAGCATTTCTCGTAAGGCTTGTGCGCTAACGCTAGTAAAAATCCGGGCGCAAGAGTTCCTCACACCTTTGCTATTTTCAAAGCTGCCTAGCTGTGAGCAAGCCAGTAGGAAAAGATAAAGTTTTTGCCAAGACGATTGCTTAGTTTTTTTAAGGCTTATTAACTCGTCCTTTACGGTGAAAGGGTAGTTTTCTTTAAACACATCTTGCCTGTAGTAAAGATGATCGAAGCAATCTTCCACATAGCCTTGCTCACGAGTATTGAGTTCAGCATCTGTGATAAATTCTGCACCAGCAGCCTCCTCGCCATTTAGTAAACTCTCCACAAGCAGGCTCTCTAGGTCTGCACGAGAAATTTCACTATACAGCCCACAGGACAACAGCAATTCCACGACATCTGCAAACTGGTAGGCCTTCTGTTTAGGAATGCTCCTAGGTATTAAAGCTCCCATCTGTCTTTTTCTGTCTCCTTCATCCTATCCCTAATCGCCCTAGCAATGGTTTTGGCAATTTCAAACGTGTCCATAGCTAAATCCAGATGTCGTTGATCTGTTTTAGTATTTCCAAGTATTGCACTAGCTGATTGCAACTCACTTTTTGCCGTTTCCATAAACGATAGGAACTCTTTGTCAATTCCCCTTGTAAGGCCATAAGCATATTTAAGGACTGCTCCGTTCCGTAAACTCTGTAAAGCCTTCGGTGTTTCTACGATTTCCGCTAACATACCGATATTTCGTGAGTCACCTAAAACAGTATTCCCTTTTTCGTCTCTCTCAAAAAGCCACTTCGAAAATTCTCTGATGTTTTTCAGTTTCAGCGCTGCTACGTTTACTATCGGATCGCTTGGCTTGAAGTTACCGTCATCGTCAAGTTGCCCTGTTCCAACAAAATCACCAAGTTGAGGGTATGCTAATGCGGTAGATAGGACACTAAAATTCACAGTTTCTTGCGATAAATCCGCAATATCAAAATACGAATGCTTCTCGATGAGGTTAAACACCGCCAGGGCATCAAGATTCCTTTTGATAAAATCACTCCGCGTACTGCCAACCATTTTCGCCACTTCCTTATAACGCGTAGCTGGCGAAGCCTTTTTAGTGGGAATACTCAAGAATAGTTGTTCCATATACCTAGCTTTAGAGAGCGGCTCCCACGCTCTGACCCCGACAATGTGCCTTGAGCCGAGATAGGGCAGAATGTCATTGCGATTTGGGCAGATAAAAACAGGAAGCTCCGTTGGCTTGTGTTTAGCTTCTTTAGCAATGTCAGCAATGATTTTTCTAGTTGGGCAAAGGTCTGGGTCTGAAAGCAACTTGACTGCTGTAAGGCGGCGATTTCCTTCAATTACGCGGAACATTCCAGCCTTGTCTTGCTCGTTCCTGTAAACTGCGAGTGATTCTCCGTCAAAAAAACCGTTCTGCCCGATTGCGCTCATGAGGTCTTCAATCGCGCTTTTTCTAGCGATATAGTCCAAGATCTCCGCCTGCGACTCGCCTATATTGCTTGGTAGGCGTGGGTTATCTGGATCAAGCAGCAACTTATCAACGGATATTTTTCTACTCTCTAATTTCATAAGCTAATCCCAAATTGGCGGTAGCGCAGATACTACTGCTTGGAATAATGGCGGTGGTACAGCGTTACCAACAATCTCGTATTTCTTTTTCAGCGATAATTCTTCTGGAATGATAAACGATTTTGGAAATCCCTGAAGCAAGGCGGCTTCTCTAAACGATAACCGTCTAGCGGGTAACTTTTGGGCGAAAGCCCATTCATTATGACGTAGCTTAATAAGCGGTGGACTCATGGGGTGTAACGGAACATGTCGCTCATTACTTACAATCGTCTTGCTGGGTTCATCCCAAGCGCGATAACGGTTTCGTGACAGGTAATACCAGTGAAACCCTTTATCGTAGAACTCCCCCGTCGGCCACGTTGACATTTCTCCAATAATAGCTTTTTGATTCAAGTATGGAGAAGCACTTCCCTCACCGTGTGTAGGTTTAGGGAATTCGTAGCTTTGTCCAATATCTGACCTGATACCAACTAGAAAAATCCTTTTGCGTTCTTGAGCTAGCCCGAAATTTAAAGCATTTACAACTTGCCACGTAACTCGATACCCAGCAAGTCTGTACCTGACTAACTGACTACGGAGCAAATGAGAAAAATCAGCCCTTATCATCCCAGAAACATTTTCAACAACAAACGCTTTAGGTTTAATGGCTCTTAAAGCACGGTCAAATTCACGGTACAAGTAGTTGATACTTTTGGTTGGGTCTCGAACACCGCCTTGGCTAAATCCTTGGCAAGGATAGCAGCCAGCTAATAATTCAGCGTTAGGAAACTTTTTAATTTCAGCCACGTCACCTAAATGGAAGTCAGTCTCAGGCAAATTTGCTTTATAAACGATACTGGCATGCTTAAGAACATCATTCGCCATTAAGACGTTAAAGCCAGCAGCGTGAAGTCCATAATCTGACCCGCCACAGCCGCTAAAAAGCGAAACCGCAGTTGGCATTTACCATATCCTCCTAAATTTTTGAGTTAAGTTGTTTATCATCTGGGTTATTTTGTTTGTACCAAATACTTACTAACAGGAAATTTAATCTCTACCCGGTAAAGGCCTATCTTTTCGCACCTCACGCTGCCATTCTGAGGCGTCGCCAAATATCGCTTGCACATCAATCGTCTTCGCCATCCGGTTCATAATCTCAGCCATCGCCTCACCAGATGGAACTGTTTCAATGATTGTAATACTCACTTTGACTCTTAAGCCTGCTTCGACTTGTGGCGGGCACATCCCTATCCATTCAACAATACGATCACCTTGCATGATCGCTTCATAGATTTCCGGCATATCAACTCCCTGAAAGTTAGTGCAAAACTTACCACCCAATCGCGTAACGCCCCCGCCGCACGTCCGCCCCCGCCTGAATCAGCTTGCGCACCGGGTCATACAAAATAATCGTCGGCGCTGACGAAGGGCTGAAATCGTCATTGATTTGCAGCTTGTGACCGCGTTTTTTCAGCGCCTCTGCCGTCGCTTCGCCAAAGCGTTTTTCCAGACTCAATGAACCGGGATTGAACTTGTGATCGTCGAACGATGAAACGAAGTGTTGGGTTTCAAAGCGCGCGGCTTCGACGGCTTCCTGCGGATTCATGCCGAACTCCATGATGTTCATCAGCACTTGCAACATCGCTTGATCCTGATTGTCGCCGCCCGGCGTAGACATCGCCGCGAACGGCTGCCCATCCTTCAAAATTAACGTAGGCGAAAGCGTCACGCGCGGACGTTTGCCCGGTTGCAATTCGTTGGGATGCCCGGCGACCAACAGCGCGCTTTGCAGCCGCGAAGAAATCGGGATGCCCGTATCGCCCGCGACAAAACTCGGCAGCCACGCGCCGCTCGGCGTCGCCGAAAACACATTGCCCGCCGCATCAATCACATTCACGCACGTCGTATCATTCGCGCGTTCGGCTTCGGGAATTTCTGAAGCGCCAGTTGAGTATTGGCTGATGAGTTGCGCGATGGCTTTCTTATTCAGCGGGTCGCCGGGACGCGCTTCCTGCGAAGCCGTGTTCGTGTCAATCAACGCGCGACGCACGGTCGCATAATCTTTCGACAGCAACTCAACGCCCGGCACTTTCACAAAACGCGGATCGCCGTAATAACGATCACGGTCGGCGAAAGCCAGCTTCAAGGCTTCGATCACGGTGTGAATGTAATCAGGCGAATTGTGTTTGAGCGCCTTGAGGTCTACGCCTTCGAGCAAATTCAAAGCCTGCAACAGCATCGGCCCCTGCGCCCAGAAACCGGTTTTATAAACTTCGTAACCGTGAAAGCTCACGTGCGTGGGTTCTTCGATGTCGGCTTTGAATGCGGCGAGATCGCTTGCGCGCAACAGCCCGCCAGCTTTTTCAATCGCGTCGCAATAACGTTTGCCTAGTGGGCCGCGATAGAAATGATCGCGCGCCGCTTGCAACGCGGCTTTGCGCCCACGTTTAGCCGCGCGCTTTTCGGCGGCAACGAGTTCGCGCAAGCTGTTCGCCAGATTTTTTTGCACGAAAATGTCGCCGACTTTGGGCACTTCGCCGTTGGGCAGAAAGATGGCTTTGCTTTCAGCAAACACCTCGAACACCGACCGCGTGTTGCGAATGTAGTTCACGCGCAATTCATCAATCGGGAAGGCTTCGGCGAGTTCGATGGCGGGTTGCAACACTTCGCCCAGCGTCATCGTGCCGTATTCGCTCAAGGCTACGATCATCGCATCCAGCACGCCCGGCGCAGTCGCCGCCAGCGGCCCCGTACCCGGAATCAAGCCTTGCTTGCGTCCTCTGACTTCATCGTTGCCATTCGTCGAACGCTTTTCAAAAAACTCGCGCGTCGCCAGTTGCGGAGCCTGTCCCTGTCCGTTGATCGTGATGACTGATTTGCCTGCCAGCTTGATTAAAACCGGCACTTCGCCGCCAAAGCCGAAGTGGGAAAACTCGATCACCGAACCCGCAAACGTAGCCGCTACGCCCGCGTCAATGGCGTTGCCGCCGCGATGTAACATTCGCAATCCGGCTTCCACTACTAACGGTTGTCCGCCCGCGACGATGGCGCGCGTGGCGCGAATCGTGGGCCGGTAAGTGTCTTTATTCTGTGCGAGTACGGGCAGGTTCAGCGCGACCAGCAAAATGGTGATAAGCGTTCGATGGAATGACGTTCTCATAAGCGGTTCTCTTGATGTTGGTGGTGATTCTTGCAGCGCGCGGATTCTGGCAGATTGGCATCGCACGAACAAGCCACTTTTCCGTCAAGACAAGTGCTTTGTTCGGCACTTTTTGCTGTGCTACATTTTCGCCCGTTCATCCAACCCACGCATCAGTTTTTTTAAAAAAGATTCGCCCAGAAGAGGTTTCAACCAGAAGAGGTTTCAACCAGAAGAGGTTTCAACCAGAAGAGGTTTCAACCAGAAGAGGTTTCAACCAGAAGAGGTTTCAACC
>JAYSVR010000063.1:0-2727 GCA_043718445.1 Acidobacteriota bacterium
GCAGGCAGAGGGTTACGAGGTCGCCGCCGCCGAAACCGGTACGGCAGCGTTAGAGCTGCTCAATCGGCAAACGTTCGACTTGGTGTTGACCGATTTTCAATTGCCCGATCTAGACGGCATCGAACTCGTCAAACGCACGAAAGCACTCGCGCCCGACACCGAAATTATTATGGTGACTGGTTACGGCTCGACGACCAAAGCGGTCGAAGCCATTCGCGCCGGTGCGTTCTATTACGTCGAAAAGCCGGTGGATTTCATTGAGTTGCAGGCGCTGATCGAAAAGGCGCTGGAACGACGCAGCCAGGTGCAAGAGATTTCGCAACTGCGCGGACGGCTGGCCGAGCGCGACTCTTATTACAACCTGATCGGCCACAGCCGCGCGATGCAACACGTTTATGAAATCATTGACAGCGTAGCGGAATCTGACGCCAACGTGTTGATCGTCGGCGAATCGGGCACCGGCAAAGAACTGGTCGCCGCCGCCGTTCATTACCGCAGCCTGCGCGCCAAGCAGCCGTTCTTGCAGGTCAATTGCGCTGCGTTGCCGAAAGAGTTGATCGAATCGGAATTGTTCGGCCACACCAAAGGCGCGTTCACCGGCGCGCACGCCGAAAAGGCCGGACTCATTGCGCGCGCGGCAGGCGGCAGCCTCTTGCTGGATGAAATCGGCGAGATGCCGCTTGATTTACAACCCAAGCTGTTGCGCATGTTGCAAGAGCGCGTTTATTACCGCGTCGGCAGTGAGAAGCCGAGCGAAGCCAACTTTCGCCTGATTGCCTCGACCAATCGCAACCCTCAGGCGGCAATTCAAGCTGGCTTCCTGCGCGATGACCTTTACTATCGGCTCAACACCATCGAGATTCAGGTGCCGCCGCTACGCGAACGCGCCGAAGACATTCAAGCCCTCGCCGAACACTTTCTCAGACTGTACGCGGCGAAATATCAGCGCACGATTCACGCGATTTCAACGCAAGCCTACGAAATGATGCTGGCCTATTCATGGCCGGGCAACGTGCGCCAATTGCAAAACGCCATCGAACGCGCCGTGTTGATGTGTCGCGGCGAGGTACTCGAAATTAATCCAGTTACCTTCGGGCCTGTTACCTCAGGCCAATCGGCGACACCGCCAGCACCCGTTGTGAACGCGCCGCAGGACGCGCCCCAAAACGTGCCCCAAAACGTATCAACGATGGCGAGCGCGCCAATCAGCGTGCCGCCCAACCCAGCGATATATGCGGTGGCGGTGAGTACTGAAAGACCTGCGTCCGTCGCACTATCATCCTCAGCGTCACCTGCCTCTATCGAACAACTATGCCAACAGATTGTTCAGCAACTGCCTGCGGTAAAATCGGGTGCGCCGCAACGCGAAGTTTTCCGTGAGCTTGAAGTCCATCTGGCGCGCGCGGCGGTCGAGCGTACGCACGGCAACAAGCAGGCAGCGGCCAATCTGCTGGGCATTTATCGCCCGCGCCTTTACAACCTGCTCAAGCAACCTGACGCTCGAACAGACGAAGCATCGTTGCCAGCGCCGCCGCCGCCGCCGTCGGCAGAATTATCGGCAGCAGAGCCATCAATGGCTGCGAGCGCGGCTTTTTAACGTGCGTTAGAAATACACTGGAACTTGATTGCCTGGCTCGGCGGGCGCGTAAATCGGCAACGGCGGCATTTCGCCGGGTGGCACCGGGCTGCGTTGCTTTTCGCCCTGGTTATTTTTATTGGAAGGCAGCCCTGGAATGGGTTCCGACGTGGGCAGATTGCCTGAGCCTTTGCGTTTCTTCTTCGGCTTTTCTTTAGGCTTTTTTTCCTTTGGCATACAACTCCTTGCGCTAACAAATCTTGCAGGTAAAAAATGGCTGTCTGATCCGTTACTCGCTGATTGAGAGTGGGTAACGGATGAGACAGCCCCAGCTCCAGCAATTGCCCCCATACGCATGCTGGGCGACTTTCCCCTCTTAGCAAGGTTGAGTCCTGGAAGACACTCCTTTCTCAAACTTAGCAACTACGATGCCATGGGCGTAGCGGCAGTCTATCTTCGCTGCTTGTGCGCATACGACCCCCAAGCTGTTTTTCCTGCATACAGCCACAGCGTATGAAGCTGCTACAGCGCCCGTTGTCGTTACACTAATTTTGCGGTGGTGACGGTCATACAAAGGACTTAGCTCTGGCATCGAATTTGCCATTAAGGTTGGTGAGAGCGGCAGGGCGGGCTTCTAACTTAATGAGCCCGCTCAATGCGCAAAATCAACCTGAAGGACAGATTGAAAACCTGTCCGATATTCTCTGAGGAGCAAACTAATATGTTGAACAAAAACGAAGTTAAGGGTAAGGCGAAAGAAGTGAAGGGTAATGTCAAAGACAAGGTCGGCGAACTCGTCGGCAACAAAGATATGGAAGCCGAAGGCGAAGCGGAAGCGACCGCCGGTAAGGTGCAACACCAAGCAGGCAAGGTGCAGCGCAAAGCCGGAGAAGCCGTGGAAAAAGTAGGCCGCGCCGTCGCAGGAAAATAAGCTGCGCGGCAGACGGTTTGGCCAATGCCAACGCTTGACGAGTCGGCAGGGGCGGCAAACAAAAGAAGGAGATAAATATGCTTTGGACAATCTTTATGGTTCTGTTAGTACTCTGGCTTTTGGGCATGGTGACGTCTTATACGCTGGGAGGACTCATTCACCTGTTGCTCGTGGTCGCGCTCGTGGTGATGGTCATTCGCCTCATTCAAGGACGCAATCC
>JAYSVR010000621.1:0-30242 GCA_043718445.1 Acidobacteriota bacterium
GCCGCACCTGCTCGCGGCTGATTCGTTGCGCGCGGTAGCCGCCGCTATCCAGCAAGCAAAACAAAAACAACGCGCCATCATCTGGGGCATCGGCGGACATGTCATCAAAACCGGACTCGCGCCCGTGTTGATTGATTTGATGCGGCGCGGCTTCGTCACCGCCGTAGCCATGAACGGTTCGTGCATTGTGCATGATTTCGAGATTGCGCTGGCGGGCTGGACTTCGGAAGACGTAGACACCGCGCTCGCTGACGGTACGTTTGGGATGGCCGAAGAAACCGGACGCATGCTCAACGAAGCCATCAATTCTGGCGCGCACGACGGTCTGGGCTTAGGCGAAAGCGTGGGACGAATGTTGACGCAAGCGCAACCAGAGTTCGCGGCTTATTCATTGCAACACGCGGCTTACGCGATGAAAGTGCCGGTGACAGTTCACGTCACGTTGGGCACAGACATTTTGCACATTCATCCACAGGCTGATGGCGCGGCGATTGGGGCTACGTCGCATCATGATTTCAAACTGTTCGCTTCGCTCGTGCGCGAACTCGACGGCGGCGGCGTATATCTCAACGTAGGTTCCGCCGTCACGCTGCCCGAAGTCTTTCTTAAAGCCGTCACCATCGTACGCAATCTCGGTCATTCGTTGCAGGATTTCACGACGGCCAATTTCGATTTCATTCAACACTACCGCCCACAAACCAATGTCGTGCGGCGTCCGGTGGCGAATGGCGCAGGGCACGGCTACAGCCTGACCGGACATCACGAGTTGATGATTCCACTGTTGGCAGCGATGCTGATTGGCGGCGAATAAAGATCGTATCGCAACCTGTCAGGTTGCGAAGCCTTTGCGTTGATCACCATTGCGTTCACTTGAATACTTCGCAACCTGACAGGTTGCGATACAAAGTTTATGACCAACACCCAAGCGCGCTTTGAGGCGCTCAATCATTTGATCGGAAACACACCGTTGCTGGCGGTGCATTATCGCTATCGCGGCGGCGAGCGGGTGATTTACGCGAAGGCCGAACACCTGAATCTCACCGGCAGCATTAAAGACCGGATGGCGTTGCACATTTTGCATAAGGCTTATGACGAAGGCCGCATTCGCGCGGGCGACAAGATTATCGAAGCGACCAGCGGCAATACGGGCATTGCCTTTTCGGCGATTGGCCGCGCGCTCGGCCACGACGTAACCATTTTCATGCCCGACTGGATGAGCCGCGAGCGCGTCGCATTGATCAGCAGCCTCGGCGCGCAAATCGTACCCGTGAGCAAAGAGCAAGGCGGCTTTCTGGGCAGCATTCGCATGACCGAAGAACTCGCCGCGCGCGAAGCCCAGACGTTTTTGCCGTGTCAATTTACCAACTGCGCCAACGTCGAAGCGCACGAGATGACGACCGGCCCTGAGTTGCATCGGCAGTTGCAAATGCGCGGCTTGCAACCCGCCGCCTTCGTCGCAGGCGTAGGCACGGGCGGCACGATTATGGGTACGGGGCGTTACCTGCGCGCGCACTTCCCGGCGATCAAGTTGCATCCGGTCGAACCGGCTGAATCGCCTACGTTAAGCACGGGCTGCAAGGTCGGGCATCACCGCATTCAAGGCGTGAGCGACGAATTCATTCCCGCCATCGTCGAATTGCAAAACCTCGACAACGTGATCGGCGTCAACGACGGCGATGCGATTTTGTTGGCGCAAAAACTGGCGGCACAGCTTGGCTTGGCCGTAGGCATTTCCTCCGGCGCGAATTTCATCGCGGCGCTCAAAGCGCAAAACGAATTAGGCGATGAGGCCGTGGTGGCTACGATTTTTTGCGACGACAACAAAAAATATTTGAGTACGGACTTGCTGCGCGAAGAACCCGCGCGCGACGGCTATCACAGCCCTGAAGTTGAGTTGTTGCATTACGAAACCATCGGCAGGCTTTAGTTTTTTGTATCGCAACCTGTCAGGTTGCGGAAGCTTGCGCATTGAGCCTAATTGGATTGAACCTGAATACCTCGCAACCTGACAGGTTGCGATACCAAGTAAGATTTATGCCACGTATTTTAGTGACCAACGATGACGGCTATTTTGCCGAAGGAATCAAAACGCTCGCCGCCGCGCTCGAAGCCGTCGGCGAAGTTTTCGTCGTCGCGCCCGCGTCTGAGCAAAGCGCGACTTCGCATTCGCTGACGCTGACGCGACCGCTGCGCGTGAGAAAGCATGACGAACATCATTACACCGTGGACGGTACGCCGACCGATTGCGTAATTCTGGCGGTGACGACGATCTTGCAAGATACGCCGCCCGACATCGTTGTTTCAGGCATCAACCACGGCGCTAACCTGGGCGATGACGTCATCTATTCAGGCACGGTTGCTGGCGCGCTCGAAGGCGCGCTTTGCGGCTTGCCCGGCATCGCCGTCAGCCTGCAAGCCCGCGAAGGCGATTTCACTTACGCGGCAGAATTCGCGGCAAAAGTCACCAGCAAGGTTTTGGAAGAAGGCTTACCGCCGCACACCATCCTCAACGTCAACGTACCCGTCGGTCCCGTGCGCGGCGTGCGTTGGGTCAGACAAGGGATGAAAGGCGCGCAAACCACCATCACCAGCGGAACCGATCCACGCGGACTGCCTTATCTGTGGATCGGCGCGCAACGCTTCCGCGATGACCCCGCGCCTGACACCGATTACGCCGCGATGCGTGACGGTGTTGTATCTATCACGCCGCTGCGCGTTGATCTGACCGATGATGCACTGCTTGAAAAGTGGAAGGGCTGGGATGGGCGCTAACGTGGACACACGACTCACACACAATCTGAAACTGACTTATCAGCAAGATACGCCTGCGTATGCGCGGCAACGGGCTGAGATGGTCGCGCGGCTGTGCAAGCAAGGCATCAAAGACGAACGCGTACTCGCCGCGATGCTCGCCATTCCGCGTCATCTGTTCGTACCCGAACTGATGCGGCATAACTCTTATGGCGATCACGCGCTGCCGATTGCGGGACAGCAAACCATCTCACAACCTTTTATCGTCGCCCGCGAAACCGAGTTATTAGCTCTCACACGACAAGACCGAGTGTTAGAGATTGGCGCAGGCTCAGGCTATCAAACCGCAGTCTTGGCGATGGTCGCCGGACAGGTATTCGCACTCGAACGTTTGACCGAACTCGCACGCGGCGCACAAGCCTTGATGAGTTCGCTGGGGCTTCACAACACGACGATCAAATGGATGGACGGCACGCTGGGCTGGAAAGACCTCGCGCCGTTTCAGGGCATTCTCGTCGCGGCGGGTTCGCCTGACGTACCGCAACCTTTGCTCGATCAACTCGACGAAAGCGGCAAACTCGTGATTCCCGTCGGCGACGAACGCGAGCAACGATTGATTCGCATGACACGCAATGGCAGCGAGTTCACGCGCGAAGACCATGGCGCGTGTAAGTTCGTTAAACTGATTGGACGCCACGGCTGGCAAGCCTGAAAAAAAGAAAATATAAAAAGCCCCTCTTCCGAATCCTCTTCTCTGCGAACACTCTGCGAGACCTCTGCGTCACTCTGCGGTTAAACGAACTTTCTTACAGCGCTAATTCAAGCCGAAGCGCAATACTGCAAGCGCCTTGCTTGACTCCCGTTCATTGCTCGTTACCATACGTCGCCCGATCCACTTTTTCAGGAGCATCTCGTGATTCAACGTAGCCTTTTCCTGCTCGCACTTTTTCTGGTCGCACCGCTTTACGCACAAAACGCCGCGCCTACGCCGAAGCCACTAACCGAAGCCGAGAAACTCAATCGCCAATTCATTCAGGGCATGGAATTGATCCGCCAACATTATCTCGAACCGCTCGATTACGAAGTGCTGACGCGCACGGCGATTCAGGGCATGTTGCGTACGCTTGACCCCCATTCAAACTATTACGACAAGAAATCTTTTGAAGAGACGCGCAACGATCAACGCTCGCAGTATTACGGCATCGGCGCTTCGATTCAGCAGCGCTTCGGCGGCGTATACATCATGGAACCGTTCAAGGATACGCCCGCTTGGCGCGCGGGCTTGCGTTACGGCGACTTGATCGTAGCCATTGACGGCAAAGACACCACTAAATGGAACAGCGATGAGGTGCGTAACAGCTTGCGCGGCGAACTCGCCACTGAGGCGACAGTCAAAGTGATGCGCGCCGGTTCAGAAAAGCCTGTCAGCATTACGCTCGAACGCGCCGCCGTAGACCTGCCTTCGATCTCAACCTATTTCATGGTGCAACCGGGCATCGGTTACGTCTCGTTGTCACGCGGCTTTCATTCGACGACAGCGGATGAACTCACCACCGCGTTGGCAATCTTGAAAGAGCAAGGCATGACGCAGCTGGTCTTTGATTTGCGCGGCAACCCCGGCGGCTTTCTCGATCAAGCCATTCGCGTGGCTGACAAGTTTTTGCAACGCGGGCAATCAGTCGTTTCGGTACGCGAACGCGAAGGACGTTTGACCGAACGCAATCGCGATTACGCGGCAGAAAGCGGTTCGCCAGAAACTTGGCCGATGGTGGTTTTAGTTGATGAAGGCTCGGCGTCGGCCTCAGAAATCGTAGCAGGCGCGATGCAAGACCACGACCGCGCTTTGATCGTAGGCGAAAACAGTTTCGGCAAAGGTCTCGTGCAAACGATCTTCAACTTGCCCGAAGGTTGCGGATTGACGCTGACGACGGCACGTTATTACACGCCCAGCGGACGGCTGATTCAGCGCGATTATTCCAACGGCTCGATTTATGAATACCACTTTCGCCGCAACGGAAGCGAAGCGACGACGACTGAGAAAAAGCGCGAAGCCTTCAAGACCGACCTGGGCCGCACGATGTATGGCGGCGGCGGCATCCAGCCCGACATAACGGTCGAGTCGCAACTCATCACGCCGTTGCAACAGCGCGTATGGGTTTCAGGTTTGTTTATGTTCGCGCGCGAACTAATGGCCGGACGCATCGCAGGGCTGGAAAAATATAAACGCGGTTCAATTGATTTCGACCGCGCGCCTATGACTAAAGAAGCGGCTGATGAAGTCGCTGTGACTGACGAAGTGATGAAAGCCTATCAGGTTTTCATGAATGATTTCGTCGCACGCGCACCCGAAGCCGGACTCACGCGCGTGATTGTCGAGACCAACCTGCCCTTCGCCCAACAAAAACTGCGCGAAGAAATCTTCGTTGCCGCTTATGGCGTAGACACTACGCGCCGTCTGGTCATCCTCGACGATGTGCAAATTCAAAGCGCCTTGCGCGAATTGCCCAACGCCGCCCAACTCGCCGACAAAGCACGCCGCCTCACCAAAGCGGCGCGACGCTAATCGCTTCACTTCATTTTGCAAAAACTCCATGTGCCGCTTATCATCCGGCTTACTTCAGCAGTACCCATTTTACTCAATGAATCATAAGGTTTAGCGGAATGTTGAGCGGTTTCGCGCGTGTTTATCTCAAATCTGACGAACGCCGTAGCGAGTCCGCTCTTTCTGTGTCCGCTGCCCCATTCCACCGAAGCGAGAAGAAGGATTTTCATGGCTGAACAATTTGACGTAACAGTGATTGGCGCAGGCCCCGGCGGTTATGTCGCCGCCATTCGCGCCGCGCAAGTCGGTTTGAAGGTCGCCATCATCGAACGCGACAAAGATTTGGGCGGTACGTGCTTGCTGCGCGGCTGCATTCCGACCAAAGAGTTGCTGCATTCGGCGCACGTTTATGAATTGATGAACGATTCCTCCGAGTTCGGCGTCGAAATCACGGGCGCGGCGCTCAACTTCCCGAACGTGATGAAGCGCAAGAACAAGATCGTCACCAAGCTGTCAAAAGGCGTCGAGTTCTTGATGAAGAAAAACAAAATCACCGTCTTCAAGGGACAAGGCAAACTCGAAGGCCAAGGCCGCGTCACCGTCACCAGCGCCGACGGCGTAGTGACTGACGTGCCCACCAAAAACGTCATCATTGCGACGGGTTCGGCGGTACGCTTGCTGCCCGGCCTCACGATTCAGAATCCGCGCATCGTCACCAGCGATGAACTGCTCGACTTTCAGCACGTTCCGAAATCAATGGTCGTACTCGGCGCAGGCGCAGTCGGCGTCGAGTTCGCTTCGGTCTTTCGTCGCTTCGGCAGCGAAGTCACCGTCATCGAAATGCTCGACCGCCTCGTGCCCATCGAAGACGCAGAAGTTTCTGCCGAACTGCAAAAGGCTTTTCGCAAGCGCAAGATCAAGGTTATGACTTCGACGAAGTTCGAAGGCTGCACGGTCAACGCCGACGACGTGACGATCAATTACACCGACGACAAAGGCCAGCCGGGTACGATCACGGCTGAGACTTTATTGGTTGCCATCGGTCGCCGCCCCGTCACCGACGGCCTCGGACTCGAAAACACCAAGTGCGAGGTCGAGCGCGGCTATCTCAAAGTGGATGAGTTCATGCGCACCGCCGAGCCGAACGTTTACGCGATTGGCGACGTAGTGCCTACACCGTGGCTCGCACACGTCGCCTCGAAAGAAGGCTGCGTCGCCGCTGAACACATCGCCGGACGCCATCCGCATCCGATCAAATATAACCTCGTACCGAACTGCACTTACTGCGAACCCGA
Organism: Acidobacteriota bacterium; assembly: GCA_043718445.1. GTDB lineage: Bacteria > Acidobacteriota > Blastocatellia > RBC074 > RBC074 > JACPYM01. The sequence continues at coordinate 6,589 of JAYSVR010000621.1, forward strand.
AATCGGCAGCGTCGGCCTGACCGAAGCGAAAGCGAAAGAAAAGGGCTACGACATCAAGGTCGGCAAGTTCCCGTTCTCGGCGCTGGGCAAAGCGATGATCCTCGGCGAAACCGAAGGCTTCGTGAAAGTCATCGCCGATGCCAAATATGACGAAGTGCTGGGCGTACATTTAATCGGCCCGCACGCTACTGACTTGCTCGCTGAGGCTTGCGTGGCAATGGGTTTAGAAGCGACGGCGGAAGAGTTCGGCCACATCATGCACGCGCATCCGACGCTGAGTGAGGCCGTGATGGAAGCGGCGGAAGCGGTACACGGAATGGCGACGAGCATTTAGTTTTTACGACCATGAGCGACTTGCTTATCAATTCATTGGAGATCACCGGCTACCGGACGTTTCGGCATTTGGAAATGTCGGAACTGGGGCGGGTCAATCTTATTGTCGGGAAAAATAACGCAGGTAAAACAGCCTTACTTGAAGCGCTGCGGGTATTCGCAGACACCGCACGAAACAAAACTGTTCGTGCAGTCCTGCAAGAACGTGACGAATTACCTGAGGTTAAGAATTATTCCGAAGAGATGATTTGGGAGCCTCCATGGGATATTAAAAACTTATTCTATGGTCGGAAAGATATTCGGAAAGAGCCGGTTAAATTTAGCATTCAAGTTAATGCGGATGCTGCTCAATTAGTCCTGGTTTCCGTCGAGTGGAATCGGATTCAGCATTACCATGATGGCTCAAGTGATTATGTGCCAATTGAAGTAAAGGACTTAAATGGTTATTCGAATGCCACACCATCGCTTCACATAATTTTGGGAGGCACTCGTGAAGTTGGTTATGAGCTTCAGACGCTTTACGCCAAGTCTGGCAGCGACTTTGGTGGGGCAGACACGATACCTGTGCAGTATATCCCGGCTACAGGATTGAATAGTGAAGAAACGTCTGAGCTTTGGGATCAGATTGCACTGACAGACTCAGAACATTTGGCAATAGATGCGCTTAAGTTAATTAGCCCTGAAATTCAAAGCCTGAATTTTTTATCTAAAGATGAAATCGGACGGATTCCCTATGTAAAGCTGACTAGCACAACAGACCGGATCAATCTAAAAAACCTGGGAGAGGGGATGAGTCGCTTGCTAGGATTAGCCCTGTCACTAGCGTCGGCTCAAGGCGGGTTACTTTTGCTTGATGAAGTAGAAACTGGGTTCCATTACTCAATTATGCCGAAAGTGTGGCGATTGGTTTTTGAAGCAGCCACAAAACTTAATGTTCAGGTTTTCGCTACTACTCATAGTTGGGATTGCATTGAAGCCTTTCAGCGAGCCGATGCTTTACAGAATGAAGCTGAAGGAATGTTGATTCGATTAGAGGCAAAGCCTGAGAAAACCAAAGTAACTACGTTTGATAAAGAGAGTTTAGCAATCGTCACGCGCGAGCAAATTGAGGTGCGTTGAACATGGTTAGGCGGAACGTTTTGTTAGTCGAAGGAAAAGACGATGAAAATGTCATCCGGCATTTAGCGAAGTTCCATTTACCTGAACGTGCCGTCTATGGAAGCCAAGCGGAAATAGCACTTCCTCCAGAAGAGGAAGATTCGGCAGTCTTCGTCCATGAGAAAGGCAGCATCACGAACTTGATTCGTACGCTGAAACAAGAGTTAAACCAGAGTGATCTCCTGCGGTTGGGAATTATCGTAGATGCCGATGAAACGATTGCGAGCCGCTGGCAGCAATTGTCTGATGTGTTGAAAAAGAATGGTTATCGGCAAGTCCCGGATAAGCCGCTGACGGAAGGTACGATTATTCAAGAGCAGGAACTGCCGACCGTCGGCATTTGGGTGACGCCGAATAACCTGCTTTCCGGCAAGTTGGAAGATTTCCTGACTGCGCTGATTGCTGACACCGATGTGTTATGGCCGAAAGCGCAACAAGACGTAGCGGCGATTCCGGCGGAACATCGAAAGTTTTCTGAACTCGATACGATCAAAGCGAAACTGCATACGTGGTTGGCTTGGCAGGAAGAACCCGGCAGGCCTTACGGCATTGCGATTCGCGCGAAGTTTCTGGATGCGAATGCGCCGCACGCGCAGGATTTTATTAGTTGGTTGAACAAGTTATTGATAACTTGAGTCAAGTTGCGGTGAGTGAGCGGTGGCGAGCGAGTTTATGCAAACCGAAATTGATGTACTCAGGGATGTGTCGCGTAAATTCGAGCAAGCGGGCATTGCTTATATGCTCACCGGTTCGACGGCGATGAACTATTACGCCGAACCGCGAATGACCCGCGATCTCGACTTCGTGGTCGCCTTGCAAGCAAGCGATTGGACGAAGGTTAAAGCGATTTTTGAGACTGATTACTACGTGCTAGAGGCTGCGGCGCAATCGGCAATTGCACGACGGTCGGTATTCAACCTGATTCATTTTGAAAGTACGATTAAAGTAGATTGCGTCGTCTTGAAAGAAAGCGATTACCGTCAAGCGGAATTCGCGCGCCGCCAGCAAATCGTCGTGGAAGATTTCGCCTTGTGGATTGTCAGCCCGGAAGACCTGATTCTTTCCAAGCTGGCTTGGGCCAAGCCTTCACGCTCTGAAATGCAACTGCGTGATGTGCGCAACCTGCTTACGAGCGAGCGCGACGACCAATATCTAAACCAATGGGCTGACGCGCTGGGTTTGCGAGAGTTGTTAGATGAATGCCGAAACGCCGGACAATGAGCTTTTGCTTGAACCGTCTTCCGATACGTCAGACGAGATCAAGCAAATGGTGCGCGCTCGCTTAATGCTTTTGTCAGGAGCCGAGCGAATGAAGATCGGCGCACAGATGTTCGAATCGGCACGCCGGATGATACTGGCTTCGCTGCCTGCTGATTTGCCGTTGCACGAAAAGAAGCGACGCTTGTTTGAGCGTTGTTATGGCAACGAACTCGATTTCACCCCTGATTTTACGCAGGGCATCAATTCCGTTAGTGATTGAACAACAGAGGAGAAGCTGAATGGCTACAGATGTCGTAATGCCGCAGATGGGCGAATCCATCGCTGAAGGCACGATTGTGAAATGGTTGAAAAAAGTCGGTGAGACCATCGGGCGCGATGAACCGTTGCTCGAAGTCTCGACCGATAAGGTAGACACCGAAGTCCCGTCACCCGCCGCCGGTGTGTTGACGGAAATTCTGCATCAGGAAGGCGAAACCGTCGCGGTCAACGCCGTCCTCGCGCGCATCGGCGAAGCGGGTGGCGCAAGCGCACCGGCTCCGGCAGCAGCGCCTGCCGCGCCTGAACCGGCTCCCGCAGCAGCGCCTGTGGCTCCTGCGCCTGAACCGGCTCCCGCAGCAGCGCCTGTCGCTACGGCAGAGAAAGTTCGCTCGTCGCCGCTCGTACGCAACATCGCGCGCGAAAACAATGTTGATCTCGCGCAAGTGCCTGCGACCGGCTCAGGGGGTACGCGCGTGAGCAAAGACGACATTCTCGGTTTTATCGGACAAGCCCAAGCCGCGCCCGTTGCGGCTCCGGCAGCAGTGCCAGTGGCTGCACCTGTCGTAGCTCCCGCTGCGATTGCGGCGGCTCCTGTGTCTGCGCCCAGCCTTCCGGCCTTTGCGGCGGGCGAACGCACCTCCATCGAACCGATGACGAAGATGCGCAAGATCATTGCGGACGGCATGCTCAACAGCCGTCGGACTTCGGCGCATGTGACTACGTTCTTTGAAGCCGATTTCTCGAACATCGCGCGGCTGCGCGAACGCGTGAAGAAATCGTTTGAAGCGCAAAACGGTACGAAGCTCACCTTCCTGCCTTTCGTCATCAAGGCGACACTCGATGCGTTGAAAGCGATTCCGGTGGTGAACGCGGCGACTGATGGCGAGAACATCATTTACAAAAATGATTACAACGTAGGCATTGCGGTCGCGCTCGACTGGGGCTTGATCGTACCCGTTATCAAGCACGCCGATATGTTGAGCATCAGCGGCTTGGCGCGAGCTTCGCAGGATTTGGCGACGCGCGCGCGCGCCAAACAACTCAAGCCCGACGAAGTCAGCGGCGGTACGTTCTCGATCACGAACTTCGGTTTGTATGGCGGCCTGACCGCTACGCCGATCATCAACCAACCGCAGTTGGCGATTCTCGGACTGGGCGGCATCCACAAAAAACCGTGGGTCGTCGAAACGCCCGATGGCGACGCGCTCGCCATTCGTTCCATCGGCGTACTGAGCCTCTCGTTCGATCATCGCATCATTGACGGAGCCGTAGGGGACCAGTTCCTCGCGCACGTCAAGAAAACGATTGAGACGACCGATTGGGCTTCATTGCTGTAATTTCGTTCAAGCAAGGCGGCGTGACTTCACCCAAAGTCGCGCCGCCTTTTTTCGTTTGTTTATGGGATTCGATAACGTCTGCAAACGGCTGGCTGAATACTTCCCGCACGATTTTGCCGCGTGGCTGTTAGGCCATCCTATATCTGAAGTCGAAATCCTCAAGACGGAATTGGGCAACGAACCGATTCACGCCGATTCGGTACTGCTGTTGAAATTGCGCGATGCGATTTTGCATCTCGAATTTCAGACGACGTTGAAAAGCGATCCGCCGTTGCCGCTGCGCATGCTGGATTATTGGGTGAGGCTGCATCGCAAATACGGCTTGCCGGTGATGCAATTCGTCATTGTACTGGAAGAAACCAGCGCCGAGATTCCCACTGAATTTCGCGCGGCGAATACTTGGCATCGTTACGAAGTCATCAAGCTGTGGGAACGCGAAGCGAAAATCCCTGAAACCTTACTCGGCATTTTGCCCCTCGTTCCCCTGATGCGTACGTCTCAACCAGGGCGTTGCTGCGCGTTTGCGACAAGTCGAGCCTGCGGCGTTACGCCACGAACTCTTTGTTTGCACCAATGTAATCGCGGGCTTGCGTTTCGATCTTTCGTTGGTCAACACTCTGCTCACGGAGGAAGTTATGGAAAATTCAGTGACCTATCAGTACATCATTCAAAAGGGTGAACTGCGCGGCGAATTGAAAGGCGAATTAAAGGGCGAACTGAAAACCATCATACGGCAACTCAACCATCGGTTCGGCAAGCTCTCGGCGGCGACGCAAAATCGCGTCGCGCAGTTAGAGCTATCGAAACTTGATGCACTCAGCGAAGCCTTGCTGGATTTCAAAAGCAAAGTCGAATTGAACGACTGGCTCAAACAAAACGCCTGATGCGGATTTGCGAAACGCACCAACTTGGCTTGACTCCATACGCCGAAGCCCTCGCGTTGCAACAGTCGTTGCACGAAGCCCGCAAGCGCGACGAAATTCCCGACACCTTATTGTTCGTTGAACATCCGCACGTCATCACGCTCGGACGCGGAGCCAATCGCGCGAACCTGCTCGCCGATGAAGCCGCGCGCCAACAAGCCGGTGTTGAACTTTTTGAAACCGGACGCGGCGGCGACGTGACTTATCACGGCCCCGGCCAACTCATCGGCTATCCAATTTTGAATCTCGCGCCTGACCGGCAAGACGTGCGCAAGTACGTGCAGGATTTGCAAGCAGTGTTAATACGAACCGCCGCTGATTTCGGCGTCGTTGCCGAACCGCGCGGCGGCGAACTCGTAGGCGTTTGGGTAGGCCGCGATAAACTCGCCGCCATCGGCATACGCATTTCGCGGTGGGTGACGATGCATGGCTTTGCGTTCAACGTCACGACCGACTTACGATACTTCCAAATGATCGTGCCCTGCGGTATTACCCAAGGTGTAAATGGACACGGTGTCACTTCCCTTCAACAACTCACCGGCAAGCAGTTCGCGCTCACAGAAGTCGCCGAACGTGTGACCTATCACTTCGGCGAAGTGTTCAACCGCTCTATGTTAGTCGTTGGTAGCTAGTCGCTAGTGAAACAAACTAGCCACTAGCCACTAGCCACTAGCCACTAGCCACTAAAAACTATGCCCAAACTTTCGCTCACTCAACAAATCTTTGTCGGACTTTTCATCGGCATTGTCGTCGGCTATTTCATTCACCGTGCTGATCGCGCTCCGGCGTTGCAGCAACAACTGGTGGAATCGGTCAATCGCCTTGAGCTTGAACCGCAAGCCAAGGACGACTTATTAAAGGCCATCAACCGCACTGATACGCCCCTGAAATCCAGCGAATTAGTAAATACGATAAGCAAATCCAGCCTGTCAGAATCTGATAAAGCCCAAGTGTTGGCTTCGGCCAAAGGGCTTGAAAGCGCATACAAACAGAAAGATAACTTGATTCAATGGGTGCGGGTGCTCAGTCGCATCTTCCTCAGTTTGATCAAGATGCTGATCGCGCCGCTGATATTCTCGACCTTAGTCGTAGGCATCGCGGGCGCGGGCGACATGCGCAAGGTCGGACGCATCGGTGTGAAAGCGATGATTTATTTCACTTGCGCTACGATGTTGGCGCTGGTCATCGGCCTCGTCGCGGTCAATCTCACCAAGCCGGGCAAAGGCGTAAACCTGCCTAGCGAACAAAGCGCCGAAGCCAAAGAGATTGCCGCGAATGCCGGCAAAATGACGCCGCAAAACCATCTCGTGAATGTCTTTCCGACCAGCTTAATTAAGTCTATGGCGGAAAATGAAGTGTTGCAGATTGTCGTCTTCAGCTTGATCTTTGCCTTTGCGCTGGCGGGCATCGGCGATAAGGCGAAACCGATGATCGCCTTTTGCGAATCGCTCTCTGAGGCAATGTTTAAGTTCACCAACTATGTGATGAAGTTCGCGCCGTGGGGAGTCGGCGCAGCCATCGCCGTCACCGTGGGCGGCAAAGGTTTAGGCGTACTCAAAAATCTCGCGTTGTTGGTTTTCACGTTATATGGCGCGCTCGCCGTCTTCATCCTCATCGTGCTAGTGCCGGTCGCCTTTATGATTCGGCTGCCGTTTAAGCGATTCTTCCAACTGGTGAAAGAACCCGCGACGCTGGCGTTTGTGACGACTTCGAGCGAATCGGCTTTCCCCAAAGCACTCGAAAATATGGAACGCCTCGGCGTACCGCGCCGCATCGTGAGTTTTATTTTGCCCTTGGGCTATAGCTTCAATCTTGACGGCTCTACGTTATATCTCTCGCTCGCGGCGATGTTCGTCGCGCAAGCCGCCAACATAGAACTGACCGTCGGCCAGCAAATCATGATGTTGCTGACGTTGATGCTTTCAACCAAAGGCATCGCCGCCGTACCGCGCGCTTCGTTGGTCGTACTCGCCGGCACGCTCGCGCAATACGACCTGCCGCTCGAAGGCATCGCCTTGATCCTCGGCGTAGACGAATTCATGGACATGGCGCGCACCGCCACCAATGTCATCGGCAACTGTTTGGCTACGGCAGTCGTCGCGCGCTGGGAAGGCGAATTCAATGACGCGGGCAATGAGATTGTCGAACCGATAGATGTGAGTGCGGTGAAGCTGCACTAACGACGGTTTGCCGCAAAACAATACGGATGTGGAACGGGCTGCCAATTCGTAAGCGCAAGTTGGCAGCCCGTTCTACGAAGAAAGGAGAAAAATCGTTTGAAGCCGTTTTTATTATTTGCACAGCTTTGCCTGCTGACCTTAACTACCTTTGCGCAAACGCGGGGCATCGTCACCGGCCAAGTCACCGAACGCCTAAGCGGTCAGCCCGTCGCGCAAGCCAAACTCATTGTCGAAGGCCAAAGCGAAACACTCACTAACGACACAGGCCGCTTTCGTCTCGAACTCGCGCCGGGCAGCTATCGCGCACGCATCGAAGCCAACGGTTACGCGACGCAAGCGCTAGGCACGCTGAATGTCACGCCACAATTCGTCACGACGCTCGACATCAAACTCGATCTCGCCCAAATCACCGCCAGCACCACCGTCAACGCAGGCTTTAACCAACCCACGATTGACCAGCCCATCAGCACCGTGACGCTGCGGCGCAATGAGCTGCGCGCGATGCCCGGTACGGCGGGCGATGTCTTGCGTGCGTTGTCCTCTTTGCCCGGCGCGACGGCAGTGTCTACGCAATTTGGTGATTTGCTGGTGCGCGGCGGATTGCCTAACGAAAACCTGACATTCATAGACAATATCCCGCTAGCTGATTTCACTTATTTCAACGATCAATATGACAGCAACGCACGCGGCGGACGTTCTGCCGTCATCGCGCCTGACGTATTCGACCGGCTCGAATTTTCTGCCGGAGGTTTCGGCGCGCGTTACGGCGACAAGCTGTCTTCGGCGCTGGACATCACGATTCGCACCGCCAATCGTGATCGTTTGCAAGGTTCGGCTTTCGCCGATTTCGGTATCGCAGGCGCGAGCTTTGAAATTCCGATCAACGAACGCGCGAGTTGGTTCGCCAGCGTAAGGCGCAGTTACATTGATCTGGCTTTCAAGATTCTCAAGCTTGGTACGATTGGACGCCCGCGCAATTGGGACTTGGTGAACAAGTTCAGTTACGACCTCGCGCCGCGCCACAAACTCAACGCGACTTCACTGATTTTCACCGAACGTTTTACCGAACCGCCCGCCGCCGCCTTGCGCGACGAAGACCCGCGCGAACAACTCATCGCTGATCGCGGTTCGCAACGTTACATTTTCGGTGCGACGCTGAGTTCGACGTTGAGCGACAAAGCGCTTTCCAATTTGACGGCATGGGGCATCGGCGATCACAACAGCGGCAGCTTCGTGCGGTCGGCGTTTGCCTTCACGCAACCCGGTGGCTTGCAACGCACCCGCGACTTGCGCGAATCGCAATTCGGACTAAAAGAGGAATTCACCGCGAGTTTTTCTCCGCGTTTGAATTTGGCGGCGGGCGGCGGGGTGATCGTGCAACAAGGCAAAGCTCTCACGTTTGAAAACACCGGACGCGGCTTCAGCTTTATCGGCGAAGAAGCCCGCGCTCCGGCGCGCAGCAATCTGTTCAAGTTTGGCAATACGGCAAACGGCTATGGTTACGCGCAACTTAATTATCAGTTGTTGGGCAGACTGTCGGTGACGCCCGGCGCGCGACTCGATCATTACGGCTTGCTCGAACAAACCCTGTTCAGCCCGCGGGTGAGCGCGCGGCTGCGGCTGTTGCGCAATGTCGCGCTCAATCTCGCGGGCGGACGTTATTACCAACCGCCTACGACGTTTGTGTTGTCGCTCACGCCGCGCAATCGCAATCTCAAGGCGCAACGCGCCGATCATTTCATCGCCGGACTCGAATGGACTCCCAGCGAAACCTGGCGCGTCACTGTCGAAGCCTATCAAAAAAATTACGACAACCTCGTCACGCAAATTACGCGGGAGACCGGCAACTTTTATAACAGCGGCAGCGGCGCAGTGCGCGGCCTTGAGATCAACGCGCAGCGCGCTTTCACCGGACGCTGGACGTTGCAATCGAGTTACGCCTTCGTACACGCGCGCCGCCGCCTGCGCAACGAATTCCCTCTCGTCCCGCTTGACGTAGTCCGTCCGCATCAACTCACCCTCATCGGCATCACGGCGTTCAAGGGCTTTACCGTAGCGCCCAAGCTGCGCGCGGCCAGCGGCTTGCCTTACACGCGACTGACACCAATACGGCAACCTGACCGTACTTTTCTGTGGGAACTCACCAATCAAGCCAATCGCAACGCGGCGGATTTCAAACGCTTCTTTCAAATTGACCTGCGCGTCGAGCGCAAGTTCAATTTCAAGCGTTGGTCCATCGCGCCTTACGCCGATATGTTCAATCTGACCAAACACCGCAACGAATTTCAGGTGAATTATTTGCCGTTTGGCGTGCTGGATACGACGGGCGAACGGACGCTGTTGCCGTTGGTGGGCGTGCGAATGGAGTTTTAATTCACGTTGATGCCACGGCCTTGTGCCGTGACGTCTGAACGCAAGTCGCTTTTCGGACTAAGCCTGCGCAGCTTGTTGTGTCACTTCGCCCACCTTCGCCGCCAATTCTTCTCGCTTGAATTCAAGCGCCTCGTCCTTGAGCGAGCCATAGCGAATCATCAGCGTATCCAAAAAGTAATTCTGATAAAGCCGCCACGGTAGTTTGGAGCCTTGCCGAGGGAAGCGCGTCATCGCGCGCTGCACGTAACCCGAACTGAGATTGAGCAGTGGCATGTCTTCTACGTCAGGGTCGTTGAGGCGCGGCGTAACCTGGCGATAGCCGTGTTTGTCCATGTAATTCAACAACCGGCAGACATAAGCGCACAGCAAGTCGGCCTTCAACGTCCACGAGGCGTTGGTGTAGCCAAACACGAACGAGAGATTGGGAACGCCCGTCAACAGCGTGCCTTTGTATGTCACCGATTGGTTGGTGGCGGCGACTTGGCCGTCTACGGTTAGGGCGATGCCGCCGAGCGAAACCAAGTCGAGTCCGGTGGCCGTGACGATGAGGTCGGCTTCAAGATGTTCGCCGGATTTCAGCCGGATGCCGGTCGGCGTAAAACTGTCAATGTGATCGGTCACGATGGCTGCGCGCTGTTCGCGCAAAGCGACCAGCAGATCGCCGTCGGGCAGCAGGCACAGACGCTGATCCCAGGGGTTGTAAGGCGGCGTGAAGTGGCGATCAATATCGAACTCAGGCCCCAATGCTTTGCGCAACTGCGCTTTGAAAAAACGCTTCATCATTTCTGGCCGCCGCTGTGACAACTGATAAATCGTCATCCCCTTCAGCGTATTCTTTAAGCGCGTCAACGTATAAACCGCTTGCTCTGGCAAGAAGCGGCGCAAGGTGTTGGCGATGATGTCGGCAGAAGGCAGCGCAATCATGTAAGTCGGCGAACGTTGCAACATCGTTACGTGCGCGGCGGTTTCAGCCATTGCCGGAACCAGCGTCACGGCGGTGGCTCCGCTGCCGATGACGACGACGCGCTTGCCGGTGTAATCCAAATCTTCAGGCCACTGTTGCGGATGAATGATCGTGCCTTTGAATTCCTCAGCACCGGGAAAGTCCGGCGTATAGCCGCGGTCGTAGCTGTAATAGCCGCTGCACATCATCAAGAAGCGACAGGTCATCGTCGTGACTTCGCCGGTTTCGCTGTGACGGCTCTCGACCGTCCATTGCGCTGTCTGGCTCGACCACGCAGCTTTGACGACTTTTTGATTGAAGCGAATTTTCTGCTCAATGCCGTACTCAGCCGCCGTCTCGCGGATGTAGCGCAAAATCGCCGGGCCGTCGGCGATGGCTTTGGCGTCGCGCCACGGTTTGAACTTATAGCCCAGCGTATACATATCCGAATCTGACCTGATACCCGGATAGCGAAACAAATCCCACGTGCCGCCAATCGAAGCGCGGCCTTCGAGCAGGGCTACGGTTTTAGTTGGGCATTCACGTTGTAAGTGGCACGCCGCGCCAATGCCTGAAAGACCCGCGCCGACGATGAGTACGTCTACGAATTGGTTCGACATAACGAAGGCTCCGAGAATCTTCCGCCACAAAAAAGCACAAGAGACACAAAAGGATTTTTCCTGTCAGAAAGTTTTTTGTGGCCTTTGTGCTTTGTTGTGGCGAATAAAAAATACGAGTTCTGTTACAGCTATTGTTCGTCCGCCGACGGGCCGTAAATGCTGGGCACGGAGATGTCGTTCAAGCGCAGGTAAACCGAAAGTTGTCCGCGATGATGCACGATGTGATTCATGATCATGCCGCGTAAGCAAGCTACGCGCGGCATGGCGAACAACACATTACCGCCCGACAACAACGACCACTTCGTCATCATCTGTTCGTCGGTCGTCGCCGCCAACGCCGCTTTGAATTCAGCCGCTTGCTTGTCGAATTGCGCTAACAAGTCTTCGGTCGAAGTCGCCGGTTCTTCGCGGTAAGGCGGAGCGCCCACCGGCGCGACATCAAAACTGTCTTGCTGACAGGTCGTCGTTCCCCAATTCAGCATATTGACGACATGCGTCGCCAAGCCGACTAACGACATGGATTTTTCGTGCGGCTTCCAGCCGAATTTTTCAGTAGGCAAACGCTCTAGACATTTGCGTGTCGTGGCGAGTTCCATTTCGAGTTCAGGCAGCATGCTGGCACTGATAGGCATAGTGTTTTCTCCTTCTGATTGGTTAGGGTTGGTTGATTGGTGATGTGAACGAAACCGGCAATTCGATTTCGCGCGGCACTATAACAGCGGCGCAAGCGGCTTTGCCATGCGGATGAAATGACAAGGCAACTTCATTCCGGCTTTGTCAGGGAACGGCTCAGTACCCGTTTCGCGGTAACCGAGCCGTTGATAAAAACGCGGCAACTCTGGGCGCAAATTAACGATCAGCAATTCCATTTCGCGGCAACCGGCGGAGCGTGCGTGCGCTTCGGCAGCGGCGACCATTTGCGCGCCGAGGCCTTTGCCTTGCAGCGCTGCCTCTACCGAAAGCATGCCGAAATAGCCGCACTCACCGCGCAACTCGACGTATACGCAAGCGATCAAGCGCGCGTCTGTTTCGTACAAAAGGAACACGCCTTTTTTCAGGTAAGCGGTAATTTCGTCGTGATTGGTGTGGTCGGCGTCAATGAAAAAACGCTCTACGTCAAAGGCCGCATTAACCAGTGCGACGATAGCGGGAATGTCTTGGGGTTCAGCGATGCGTAAGGGAAGCATAATTATTTTGGAGTGCGACGGCCTGACGCCGCTTTGTTATTCCAACCGGGCGTTTAGCCCAATGTTCGGTAGCCAGGACAGTTGGTGTCAGCCAACCGTCAGCACGCCGAGTGGCATAACAAAGCGGCGTCAAGCCGCCGCACTCCACATGAGTTGAGCCAGTTCGACTGTTTCGAATTGGTTGATGGCGTCGGCCAGAGCCGCTGCCCGTTCAGCATTCAATCGCCTTCCGGCGTTCGCCATAAATTTAATTTTCAGTTCATCAAAGCTCAACGGATTGTTTGGCCCACCGCGATTGGCGAGGACTTTTTCTTCGAGGACTTCCCCGCTCTTCAGCGTAACTTTCACGACCGCCGGAAACTGATGCGGAAAGATCGCGTCACATTCGGCGTTCGCTACGCAACGTACTTTGGCGGCGAGCGCGAGATAGCGTTCGTCGCTGACGTGCGCGTCGGCGAAATCATCGAGCCACAAACCGAGTCCGCCGCCCTTTCCTATGAGGGCAATCGCAATCGTGAACGGCCCGCTGAATTGCGCGTGATAGCCCGATTGCGGGCGCGCTTTCTGTTCGGGCGGTTGCGCGATGGTACGCAACACTGGCGTAGGCACACCCAATTCGATCTCAGCGATGTCATCAAGGTTGGCGATGCGCTCGCGCAATTTCATCGCAGCGTCAATGCCCGCGTGCGTGAAATGGTTGGCGGGATAAGGCTTATAAAAAATATCGGGTACGCACCACGTTTCGCCCAAGCCGTTGGTGAATTCGGCCTCGTCAAATTGTCCGCCGCAAAACGCCTGATAAAAACCGAAGCGGCCTTCGAGCGCCGAGGGCGGGCCGGTGAATCCGGCGCGCGCCATTTGCGCGGCGACTACACCCGCGTGCGCGGCCCAACCGCAATGCATGCGCTTGACCGAACCGCCCGCGCGATTGCCTTCGATAATGCCCGAACCCATCGAAGCCGCAATGCCGACGGCGTGCATTACGCCTGATGCGCCGAGACGGTAAAGTTTGGCGACGGCTGCGGCCACGCCCAACGTGCCGCAAATCGAAGTCGCGTGCCAACCGCGTTCAAAAAAAACTGAATTGCCCAACGCGCGATCATAGCCCGCCATCCCCGAACGCACGCACATCTCATAGCCTACGGCGAGCGCCGCGATCACTTCGCGGCTGTCGGCGTTAATCGCTTCGGCGGCGGCGAATACGCCTGGGATGAGCGAAGCGCTCGGATGCAACACGCTCGGCAAATGCGTGTCGTCGTAATCCAACGAATGCGCCAACGTGCCGTTGATTAACGCGGCACTCGGCGCAGGCATTCGTTGCGAGGTGCCGATGGCAGTGGCTTCTGCGTGACCGCCCCAAAGCGAAACCATTTCGATCATCATTTGGCTGGTGTCGAGCGGCGTCGCGGCGAGACATAGACCAATCGTATCGAGCGCACGTTCTTTGAGGCTCTGAATCACAGCGGCAGGTAAGTTGTCGTAAGTAACGGCTTCGGCAAATTGGCCGAAGCGTTGCAGGAGAGTTGCTAGTGCGATGTTTTCGCTCATCTTAAATTTTCGTTTCATCAAAATCGCGCCGACTAAAGTCCACGCAACGATCGCCGACTGAAGTCCGCGCTACTTGCCGACCAACGCCCACGAATGCCCGTCGGGCGCACGAAACACAAAACTCGTTTCGCCGAATTCATTCTTAACCATGTCTGTCACTTGTGTGGCTTTACTCGCTTTCACTTTCGCGTGGTAGGCCGCGAGGTCAGCGACGCGATAGGTATAAAGCGAATAGCCCAGGCTGCCGGGGCGCGAGCGTTCGATGAGGTTTTCCTGTTTGAGCGCGAGCGGAATGCGCCGCAGCAACAAGCGGCCTGAAACCGCCGTGTCAGGCGTAGCGCCATTGCGCGGATCGTTCACCGTCGAGCCGTAATAAGACTCGCCGGGTTTCATGCCATAAACCTGCCGCGAACCTTCGTCGAGCGATTCATAGGTCGTGAGCTTGTCGAACTGGGCAAGCTGCAAGCCCAACACGTCGCGATAAAACTTAGGCGTATCGGCATCGTCGCTCGCATAAACCAAACCGTTGTGCGTCGCCTGGCTCGTGCGAAATTTAGCGGCTTCGTTGACCTTGCCGTAAGTCGGCGCGTTGTAACCAAACCGCTGAAAAAACATGTTGCGCGTCAGCGGTTGCATCACGATCAGTTCGCGCACGCCGACGATGTCGCCCAGGAAAGGTTCGCTTTGCGCGAGTTTATAAATCTCAGACCATTGCGGCGCGACCGCGTGAATCGGCTGGCCTGCGCGTTTGGCTGCTTCGGCGTGATTATAAAGCGACATCACGTCACGCGTCAGTGTCGAAGTCCAACGGCTGCCGGGTTGCAACATATTCGCCAAGCCCAGCCCTTCGTTAATGAGTTTTTCCCACTGCCACAAACGAATCAATCCGTGATCGCTTTCTTGATGCAACAACCTCACACCGCGCATTTTTGAATTCACGCCATACAAGGCTTGCGCTGACGCAGCGTCGAGCGCGCCGATGGAACCTACGCGATAGCCGAGTTGTTCCCAATAAGCGATCTGCGGCAACAGGTCAGTCGTACCGATACAGATTTCATAAAGCCCGCTGATGGCTGGCTCCTGCGCGGCACGCGTGAAACTCAAAACGCCTGCGAACAGCAAACAGCTGACTGCCAACATTATTTGTCGTCTCATTTATTTTCCTTTGCCGCCAATGTGAAAGGTGAGCGTCGCCCACTTCGATTCGTAATTCACTGCGCCCTCACTGATGCGCGTCATATTGATAAACTTGACGTACCACACGCCCGCCGCCGCCAGCTTGAATGTCACCAGCCCTTGCGCATCCGTACGCGCTTTGTTGGTTTTGGCCGGGCCAGAAACCGCTTGCCAGCCATACAAAACCGCTTGATTCGCCAACGGCTGACCGTCTTTCACACAGCGCACCGTCAAGCTATCACCGACTTTCAACGCATACGGATTCTGTTGCGGAATGATTTCGACCGGATAGCCCAACGCCTTTTGAAAGCCGTCGGTACGCGCATCGCCAACCTGGAACAAAGCCTTGACGTGCTTGCTATAGCGTTCGTTCGAGGCTTCGTTGAGTTGGTTGTTTTTCTGGCGTTCTAGAAAGGTGTCGTTGACGCCTTCGAGTTGCAGGTAACGATTGAACTCGGCCGCTTTCATCTTGAGTTCGCGCGGCTTGATCGAAGTCGCTACGACATAAGTGCCCGGCTCTTTGGTGGCGAACCGCAGCACGGTTTCAGTGCCCGCGTTGCGCCAGTTTTCAAGTGGCGGATGCGTCACGCCCGACGGCGCAACCACGCTCACATCGCGCATCCGGTCGCGTTCGATGAAATTTGCGCTGTGATGAAATTCGCCGTTGAGCAGACGAACTTCCACCTCTTTGTTAGGCGCGAGGTAAAAAGAGTTGAACTTGAGAAACAAGTCGTGTGCAGAAACAGAGGCGAGCAACACCGCCAGCCCGATAACTGACAGCCTGAAAACCGGCAGAAAGAATTTCATAAAATTTTGCGTTGAATCGTAATGGTCAAGCGGCAGTCAGAATTGCACGTCGCAAACTGAACAACCGTTTAAGAGCGGCTTACTTTACGCAAGGTTGGTTCGGCTTCCAAGCGGACGGGCTGAGAAAAGAAATTTTCGACACGGCTGATAACTTCGCGTAAACTCGCGCTCGCTTCACAAACTCAAACCATCATCACTCTTATGAAACGATTCATCGCCTTATTCTTTTTGTGCTGTGGGGCTGCGCTCTTGCTGCGTACGTCAAATGCGGTCAGCGCCTATCAGACCAGCACTCCAATAGACTTTAACCGCGACATTCGCCCGATCTTGTCGGACAACTGCTTTCAATGCCACGGCCCTGACGACCAGGCGCGGATGGCAAAGCTGCGTTTCGACACCCAAGACGGAGCCTTTGCCAAAGCGGGCGTCATCATTGCGGGCGATGCGGCCAACAGTCATTTAATCAAACGCGTCATCACCACCAACCCAGACACGGTGATGCCGCCGCCCGCCACCGGACACAAACTCTCTGACGCACAAATCGGAACGCTCAAACAATGGATTAACGAAGGTGCGGCGTGGGGTTCGCATTGGGCCTTTATCGCTCCGCAGCGCGCGCCACTGCCTGCCGTCAAAAACCAGACGTGGGTCAAGAATGCGATTGATGCTTTTGTGTTGGCGCGGCTCGAAAAAGAAGGTTTAACGCCCGCGCCGCAGGCTGATCGCGCGACCTTGTTGCGCCGCGTATCGTTCGACCTGACGGGCTTGCCGCCGACGCTCAAGGAGTTGGATGAGTTCTTGAATGACAAGTCGCCGAACGCTTATGAAAAAGTCGTAGACCGTTTGCTCGCCTCTCCGCGTTTAGGCGAACGGCTGGCGTTTCGCTGGCTTGATGCGGCGCGTTATGCCGACACGAACGGCTATCAAATTGACGGCGAACGAATGATGTGGCGCTGGCGCGATTACGTCATCGAAGCGTTCAACCACAACATGCCTTTCGATCAATTCATCATCGAACAGCTCGCCGGCGACTTGCTGCCGAACGCGACGCTCGACCAAAAGATTGCGACCGGATTCAACCGCAACCATCGCCTCAATGCCGAAGGCGGCATCGTGCCGGAAGAGTATCGAATCGAATACGTCGTTGATCGCGTAGACACGACTTCAACCGTATTTATGGGCTTGACGATGGGTTGCGCGCGTTGCCATACGCATAAATACGATCCGCTGACGCACCAAGAGTTCTATCAATTCTCGGCTTTCTTCAACAACATTGACGAAGACGGACACTCGTTCGATCAAGGCAATGCGCCGCCGCTGATGCACGCGCCAACGCGCGAACAGCAAGCGCGGCTGGCGCAGTTCGATCAAGACGTAACGAAGAGTGAAACCGCCTTGAACGACTTGTTGAAAAAACATGCCGCCGCCCAACAGCGTTGGGAAAAATCGCTGAAGCCCAAACAACAATGGTTCCCTGACGATAAGCTAATCGTTCATGTGCCGCTTGACGAAAACGCGCCTGCCTTATTCAACAAGTCTGACCGCGACTATCACGACCAATACAATCGCAAGAAAGAGGAACCCGAAATCAAGTTTGAAACCGGTTGGCGCAACGGCAAGCCGCGTTATGAAAGCTCGCCGTTAGGCACGGGCGTGAGTTTCGACCAGCAGCTTTATTACGACGGCGGCATGCACGCTGACTTTCGCTATAAAAGCACTTCGCGCGATTACCGCGAGCGCTTCACGATTGCGGCATGGTTCAAGGCCGATCACGAAAACGCCGGAACCATCCTCGGCAAAGTCAGCGACAGCGCGGCGGATGTCGAGAATGGCGAGCCGCGCGCAGATGGTTACGGGTTATATCTGGTCAACGGCAAGCTGCATTTCAATCTGGTTTTTCGTTGGGGCGAAGACACGCTACGCGCTGAGACCGTTGACAATTTTCAGCTCAATCAATGGCAGCACGTTGCCGTAGTCTTTGACGGACTCGAACAGTGGGAGCGCCGCTTGCGCCTTTATGTCAACGGCGTCGAACAAAAGCTGAAGTTCAATCAGCGCAGTTTCTTTTTGCTGATGGGCGGCTCAAAAAATACGTTGAAGGTTGGCGCGGGCGGCGGGCCGCGCTTCCGTTTCAAAGGCGCACTCGACGACGTGCGAATGTATACGCGCAAGTTTGAAGCGGACGAAATCGCGTTGCTCGCCAACGCCGAATCGCTCGACCAACTCGCGGCGCGCGCGCCTGCCGAACGCAACGCTACGCAAACCTTAAAGCTGCAACGCGCCTTTCTCGCGCAAGCTGCGCCGCGCGAATTGCAACAGGCTTATCAACAACTCATCGCGCTCAAACAACAGCGCCAGGCTTTCATTGACGATCTGCCAACGGCGATGGTGATGGCAGAAATGGCAACGCCGCGTGTGGCACATCGGCTCAATCGCGGCGGCTATGACGCTCCGGCAGAACCGGTCGAACGCATCGTGCCTGCCGTGTTGCCGCCAATGCCAAATGAATTGCCGCGCAATCGTTTGGGTCTGGCGCGCTGGCTAGTGAGCAAAGAACATCCGTTGACGGCGCGCGTCACGGTCAATCGTTTTTGGCAAATGCTGTTCGGCACCGGCTTGGTCAAAACGGCTGAAGATTTCGGCTCGCAGGGCGAACCGCCATCGCATCCTGAGTTGTTGGATTGGCTCGCTCTGGAATTTCAGAGTGCGGAGTGCGAAGTGCGGAGTGCGGAGTGCGGCAATCAATCAATAGCCCGCTGGAACGTGAAACGTTTGCTCAAGACCATCGTGATGAGTGCGACTTATCAACAATCGTCTGCTTCCGCCGCCAACTCCGCACTTCGCACTCCGCACTCCGCACTCAATGGGTTTCCGCGAATGAGATTGAGCGCAGAGATGATCCGCGATCAGGCGCTGTCGCTGTCAGGCTTGCTCATAGAAAAACGCGGCGGGCCTTCGGTGAAACCTTATCAACCGGCAGGCTTATACAAAGACATGGGATTCGGCGGCTTGACCGGATATGTGCAGGCTAAAGACGAAGGCTTGTGGCGGCGCAGTCTTTACACTTATTGGAAGCGCACTGTGCTGTCACCGACGATGTCGGTATTCGACGCTGCTACGCGCGAGTTTTGCACGGTCAAAGAGACGCGCACGAATACGCCGTTGCAATCGCTCAACCTGATGAACGACGTGACGTATATCGAAGCCGCGCGCCTGTTGGCTGAACGCATGTTGGTCGAAGGCGGTGAAGACGATGCGGCGCGACTGGCGTGGGGCTTTCGCGTTGTGACTTCACGCGTCGCTTCGCCGCAAGAGCAACAAGTGTTGTTGCGCAACCTGCAAAAACAACGCGCCTATTTCGCTGCGCAACCTGACGAAGCAAAGAAGCTGCTGATGACGGGCGAACGCCGCAATCGCACAGACTTGTCCGCCAACGATGTCGCGGCTTATGCGATGGTGGCGAGCTTGTTGTTGAATACGGACGAAGCGATTACCAAACAATAAGGCAACCAGCGATGAACCCAATCAACGAACTCTCAACTCAACTCACGCGCCGCGCCTTCCTGCAACAAAGCACGCTCGGAACCACCGCGCTAGCTTCGTTAGTGGCGGGCGAAGGCTTCGCTGAAACAAATGGCTTGCCGCATTTCGCGCCGAAAGCAAAGCGCATCATCTATCTGTTTCAAGCGGGCGGGCCTTCGCAATTGGAAACCTTCGACGCCAAGCCGACGCTTGAGAAGATGCGCGCGCAAAACCTGCCCGATTCAATCAGGCAGGGACAACGCCTGACTGGCATGTCGGCGCATCAGACGAGCTTTCCTGTCGCGCCTTCGCTTTATAAGTTCGCACAACACGGTCAGTCGGGCGCGACGGTGAGCGAGTTGTTGCCGCATACGGCGCGCATCGCTGACAAGCTGACGTTCATCAAGTCAATGCATACCGAACAGATCAATCACGACCCGGCGCAAACGTTCGCGCTGACAGGTTTTCAGTTGGCGGGGCGTCCGAGTTTGGGGGCGTGGCTGTCTTATGGATTGGGCAGCGAAAACAAAGACCTGCCCGCATTCGTCACGATGATTAGCGTAGGCAAGAACGGCGGCGATCAGCCTTTGTATGAACGCTTGTGGGGCAGTGGTTTTCTGCCCTCGCAATATCAGGGCGTGAAGTTCCACAACGGCGCAGACCCCGTGCTGTTCCTCTCGAATCCGCCGGGCGTATCACCCGCAGCGCGCCGCCAGTTCCTCGACGATCTGGCTGAGATGAATCAACTCAACGCGCAAAAATACGGCGACCCTGAAATCACGACGCGCATCGCGCAATACGAGATGGCCTATCGCATGCAAACCAGCGTGCCGGATTTAACCGATATGTCGAAAGAGCCGGAAAAGACTTTTGAGCGCTACGGCCCTGATGCGAAAAAGCCCGGCACGTTCGCGGCGAATTGCATTCTCGCGCGACGGCTGGCTGAGCGCGGCGTGCGCTTCATTCAACTCTTTCATCGCGGCTGGGATCAGCACGGCAGTCTGCCGAGCGGCATCAAAAAACAATGTGAAGACACCGACCAACCCTCTGCCGCCTTGATCGAAGACCTCGCCGAACGCGGCATGCTCGAAGACACACTTGTCATCTGGGGCGGCGAGTTCGGACGCACGGTTTATTCGCAAGGCAAGCTGACGGCGGATGATTACGGACGCGATCACCACCCGCGCTGCTTCACCGTTTGGCTCGCGGGCGGCGGCGTCAAAGCGGGTTACACGCACGGCGAGACGGATGAGTTTAGCTACAACATCGCGCGCGACCCGGTGCATGTTCACGACCTCAACGCCACCATCCTGCACCTGATGGGCATTGACCATAAACGGCTGACCTATAAATTTCAGGGACGCAATTTTCGGCTGACTGACGTACACGGCGAGGTGGTGACGCCGATTTTGGCGTGATGTGACCTTAAGCCGCCTTACCAGTCGTCAACGACTGGCCTAACCGCCCTGCGGGAAAGCCCGTTATCACGGGCTGAAGAAGGCGTTCAATCTAACTACGAAATCGAATACACGACGGCAAACTGATCTAGGAGAAACCCGAATGTTCATCCGTAATTTTTTCGCACTCTTACTTTCCTGCGCACTGACCTGTCCGACCGCCGCGCAAAACCAAATTGATCTAGCCGTCATCGGCAAAATCCGCGAAGAAGGCTTGCAACGTTCGCAGGTGATGGAACACATCAGTTGGCTGTGTGATGTGTATGGCCCACGGCTGACGGGTTCGCCTGCGATTAAGCAGGCCAGCGCGTGGGCGCAGGGGCGCTTCAAACAATGGCTTTCAGTTCATTCAGGAACGGCTCGAATACAACTCGCGCACCCACCATTCGAACATGGATGTCGTAGACCACGTGCAACGCGACGACATGATTCAAGTCGCTACCACGGCAGCGGTCGTGGCTTATCAGGCGGCGATGAGCAATGAGAAACTGCCGCGTAAGGCTTTGCCTGCGGCGCGAAAGCGAAGCAGCGAAGAAGGTAATTGAGGGAGTGTGCTTCAAAGTTTTGCAGCCTGATTATGACGCCAGCAGCTCGGCGCCCCTCCTGCGGCGGCGCAGCCTTTGGAGTGCTGCGGCTTGACGCAGCTTTTCGTTCGCTCGCTAAAACTCGCGGACAACGCACGTCTTGGCGGCTTGGCGTTGGCTGCCCAAAGCTCGCGGGGCATTAAATGCTTGCGCGGCGAACGAAAAGCTGCGTCGAGCCGCAGCACTCCAAAGAGGTTCGCTTTTGACGCACACTCTAATTGAGCGATGGCATTGACCGGCTTCGCGATCCGGCAATACACTCGGCATCGGAGGCTTTTATGGCAGCAACACAAGTGAGCATCAGCAATGAAACGCATCAAATTCTCCGCCATCTTTCGGCTGAGGCCGGAGAATCCATGCAAACCATCGTCGAGGAAGCCATCGAACAATATCGGCGACGCAAATTTCTGGAAGGCTTGAATCAAGACTTCAAGGCACTGAAAGAAAACGCAACGGCGTGGCAGGAAGAACTCGCCGAACGTGCTTTGTGGGACAACACCTTGTATCTACAAGATCGCTGAGGAACAAATTAATAACGGACTCAGCCCATTCGCTCGGTTTATTCTGGGCGTTTTTGCACTGTTGTTTGGCGGAATTATGGTCTGGCTTTATCCCACCATGAATAATGGCTCCGTTGCATTTGGCATTTTCTGTTTCCTCATCAGCGTCGCTTGCTTCACGACAGGGAGAATCGGGCAATTCATCGGCAGCATTATTGGTTGTACGTTATTCTTTCTGTCCATTTGGTATTTCTACTCTGAACTCACTGGCGGCGCATTCATAACAAGTAGCCGCAGCAAGCCATCGGTCGTAAATTCTATTTTCTTTTTCTTTGCCTTCGGTATTCCTGGCGCGGCCTATGCAATGAAAGCGAAGTTTGGTTGGCGAAAAAGTAAGTCAGACGAGGAAATCCTATGAATGAGTTACACAAACCAGAACCGCGTCGTGCGTTTCTGACGATAGCTGCGCAAACCGCTGCTGCCGCATTCCTTCCTCGCGGAGCCGTCAGCGCGAAACCAACTTCGCCGATCAGGCTTGGCGTCTTGTTGGGAACCTTTCGCAGCGGAACGCTCGCGGCGCGGCTGGATGCGGTCAAGGCGAGCGGGCTGGATTGCGTGCAACTCAGTATGGATTGCGCGGGCTTGACGATGATGCCGGATGAGATTACGCCGGAACTCGCCCAACAGATTCGGCGCGAGGCAGCGACACGCGACATCACCATCGCTTCGGTAGCGGGTACGTTCAATATGTGCCATCCCGACGCCGAACACCGCCAGACGGGGTTGCGAAGGTTGCGCGTGCTGGCGGCGGCTTGTAAGCCAATGGGCGTCACAAAAATTCATCTGTGTTCGGGTACGCGCGACCGCACGAGTATGTGGCGGCGGCATCCTGACAACGCTACGCCGGAAGCCTGGCGCGACATGGCCGATTGCATGCGCGCCGCCGCCGCCATCGCGCGCGAGTATCGCGTGACGCTCGCCTTCGAGCCGGAAGTGAACAACGTCGTAGATTCTGCTAAACAGGCGCGGCGGTTGATGGACGAGATCGGTTCGCCGTATCTCAAAGTCACCTTCGACGCGGCGAATTTATTCCACGCGGGCGAACTGCCGCGCATGCCGCAAATCTTCTAGGCAATTTGGGACGAAGCCTTCGCCCTGCTTGGCCGCGACGTAGTTCTCGCGCACGCCAAAGACCTCGATCACGACGGCGACGCAGGCCACCTGCCCGCCGGTCACGGCAAGCTCGACTATGAACGCTACGTGACGCTGTTGCATAAGTACCGCTTCGCGGGCCGCTGTTGTTGCACGGACTATCTGAAGCGCAAGTGCCCGGCTGCGTCAGCTTCCTGCGCGAAAAGATGGCGCGGCTGAAATAACTGCGTGCCCGTGTCAGTAGCCCGCGCGCAATCAATGCAGCCCTTGCTTACGCCTTGTCATTACCCAAATCTTTTCACGGTTTCAGCCCGCGAATGCGGGCGGTAGCATAAAGCCTGGGGTGAAGGCGCGAGCCGCAACCCCAGGGCAGTA
>JAYSVR010000622.1:0-9291 GCA_043718445.1 Acidobacteriota bacterium
TTACGCCAGCCCCGAACAGATTCGCAACGAACCGATCACGACCGCCAGCGATGTATACAGCCTCGGCGTAGTGCTTTATGAATTGCTGACCGGAGCCAAGCCTTATCGCACCGCAACTGACAAGCTACCCGACATCATCCGCGCCGTGTGCGAAGAAGAACCACTCAAACCCAGCGCAGTGCGGAGTGCGGAGTGCGGAGTGCGGAATTCAGCCGGACAAAAAAGCGGCGTGCGAAATTTACTAACCACAGCAACGTCCGCAGCGATTCGAGACTCCGCACTCCGCACTCCGCATTCCGCACTCAAAGGCGATCTCGACAACATCGTGCTGAAGGCGTTGCACAAAGAAGCGACACACCGTTACACGACGGTCGAACAATTCAGCGACGACTTGCTTCGCTATCTGTCAGGTGAACCCGTGACGGCGCGTCCGGCTACGTTGCGTTATCGCACGGGCAAATACGTACGGCGCAATCGTGCAGTCGTCACGTTGGCGAGCTTATTGGTTCTTACGCTCTTGAGTGTGGCAGTGGTTACGACGTGGCAGTTGCGGGCTTCGCGCAGCCGTGAACGCGAACAGCGACGGCAACTTTACGCGGCAGATATGCGGCAAGCCGGGCAAGACTGGTTAGAACGCAATCTGGGGCGCGCGCGCGAATCGGTAAATCGCTATCAGGGTGACCTGTCAAAAATTGACGGCGCAGAGTTGCGCGGCTTCGAGTGGGGCTATCTGTGGAATGCGCTGCATCCGTTGCAACAGACCTGGCAGCATAAAGACGCTGCGAATGAAATCGCCGTCAGCGCCGACGGTCAACGCGCTTTCGTCGCTACGCAAAACGGAGCCATCGAATTATGGAATCTCAACACGGGAAAATTTGAACGCATCTTCGCTAAACAAGCGACGCGGGTTCGCGCGCTGGCGCTCTCGGGCGATGGCCGACGGTTGGCAACGGCGGGCGAACAAGGCGTCTTTCACGTATGGGAAGTCGCTACCGGCCAATCGGTCATGCAAAATCCTTCAGCCAGCAGCGTCAAAATCTATACGGTGGCGCTGACGCGCGACGGCACGCAATTGCTCACCGGCGGCAACGATGGACTCGTCAATTTATGGGATGTCACGAGTCAACGCTTACTGCATTCGCTGCGTTATTCAGATAGCTGGGTAAACGGCGTCGAGTTTTCACCCGATGGTCGTTGGCTGGCGGCGGCGGGCACGGGCAGTTCTGAGGTTAAGTTATGGGAGCGTCAAACCGGAGCCGCCTTGCCTTCGTTGCCTATCAGTTCAAAAAGTTTATTCGATCTCGAATTTTCGCCCGACGGCCAATGGTTGGCAGCGGCGACTCGCGCCAGCGGCGAGGTCTTGATTTGGGACATGAATTCGCGGCAACTCGTTAAAACCCTGACGGTGGCGTCGCCCGAATCATTTTGGAGCCTCGCCTTTTCTGCCGACGGGAAACAACTCGCCACGTCTGGGGCGGGGCGGGTGGTGCGGTTATGGGATTGGGCAGCAGGGCGTGAGTTGAGTCAGGTCGTAGCCGAATATGATGTCAGCACAGTGGCCTTCGTGCCTGACTTGACCCGAAAGGTTTTGCTGGTCACGAATGGAACGACGACGCAGGTTTTCGATTTCGCGCGCTTGCGCCCGCCCGTCAGCGTAACGCCCCTCGCCTCTGATTTGTCTTCACTCGCGCTCGCGCCGGACGGAAAAACCTGTGCTTATGGTGAGGCTTCAGGGCAATTGACGGTGACTGACTTGGCGACCGGCAGACAAATCGTATTGTCGCTCGCGCAAAAACTGCCGGTTGAGCAAGTGACGTTTGCTCCCGACGGAAAATCACTAGCGGTCACTTATGGCAACAGCAACAAAACGGGAACGATTGAATTGCGCGACCCTGTGACCGGAGCCTTGCGCTTGTCTTCAGGCGTTTTGGGCTATTACGTCAATGCGCTTGATTTCGCGCCCGACGGTCAATCGCTGGCTACGGCCAATAACGATGGCACGCTCGTCATCCGCGACGCGGCGACCTTGCAACCGACGCTGACCATCCGCGACGACCCATCAGATGTTTACCGCGTTAAGTTTTCTCCCACTGGTGGGCAATTGATTTCGTTGCACGAAAAATACTATTGCAAAGGCTGGGACGCCCGCACCGGGCAATCACTGTTTGCCGTTCGTTGCCTGGGACTCGGCGGTTTCACGCCGGATGGCAAACTGTTCGCTTCAACCGACGACCGCTTCAACATCACCTTGCGCGACGCGGCAACGGGCGCAGCGGTTCGCGTCTTAAAAGGCCACACCAATTTCCTATCAGCGCTAGCTTTTTCGCCCGATGGGCAACGGCTGGCTTCGGGCGGCGACGACCTCAGCATACGCCTGTGGGAAGTCGCCACCGGCTACGAATTGCTCGCGCTCAAAGGCCACACGCGCCGCATTATGGCGCTCGCTTTTGCGCCCAACGGTCAAACGCTTTTCTCAGGGGGGAAAGACAAAACCTTACGACAATGGGTGACCGCCCCCGACGCAGAAGTGCGCGCGCAGCTTGACCCCAAGCAGCGTTAGCCGGTTGGCTGATATAGAAAAATTTTCGTACCAAGAAAAAAGTTTGTCCGCTTTGCCCGCCAGATTACGGTTCTATCTTTACACAGGAAATTCCGCGCTCGTCGGATTGCAAGAAGCGTCCCGGCCAGCAGCAGCGTCCTCAATGACAGCCAGATCAAAGCATGGGGGAAAAGCCTCCGCTAAAAACGAGCGGCGCTTATCCACTGGAAGCCGGAAGCCGCAGTACCGGCGTCCGTAGCGATTGACAATTCGTTTCAGCGACGCTGGTTAGCCTGTTCTGCTTCGCTGAATGCACACGTGGAGGGGATTATCATTCGAGGTCAACGACTGCCCTTCAGCGAACCCAACTCAACAGGTAAAAAGGAAAATATAAGATGCTCAGACTACACGCCCTGCCTGCCCGTATTACGCGCCTGAAAAGCGTTGCCATTCGTTTTATACCAATGCACCGCGCCTGCTCACCGCTTGCCGTTATCACGATTTTGGTTGCACTGGTCGTACTTGGACTACCGCATTGGCGCAGCCGCGCACAAGAACAACCTGCCTCTGCTACTGACCAACTGACGCCAAGCGGGTTGACGGTCAATCAGGCTTGTCCGGCAATCACGATTAATACGTCAGTGCCTGTGCCAGCTACCGCCACAGTTGGGAGTACTTTTTCAACGCAGTTAAACGCGAACAGCGGCACGGGGCCTTATACCTTTGCGGCAGTAGACGTGACTGCCTTGCCGCCGGGAATGACGGTTTATACGGTCAGTGCTGCTTATTTTTTGGGCACTCCACCGCCGCTCCCTTTTCCCGCCGCCGCACAGACTTTAACCAAAGTAGGCAGTTACAATTTCTCGGTTCGCGTTACTGACAGTCTGGGCTGCACCTCCACGCAGGCTTACACGATGAACGTAACTTGCCCGACGATTTCCTTCGCGCTACCTGCTTCAAATGTGTTTCTATCAGCGACGCTGAATGCGACCTATACGCAAAATGTGCAAGCCACTCCTCCACATCCGTTTAATGTCAATAGCCCTCCACCCTATTCCTACTCGCTGGTGGGCGGGGCCTTGCCCAATGGTGTCACCTTGCAAAACCCGCAGTTTGGGCCTGGTTCATTCAACACCATTGGTAAGTTACAAGGCACTCCCACTGAAACCGGAACCTTCACCTTCACCATACGGGCGACCGGCTTCAGCTTTGGTTACCCCAACAACTGTTTCGGCGAACAGCAATTTACTTTGACGGTCAATCTTCCTACGCCGCCGTCTCCGCTCATCATTGTCAATACCACGGCTGACACGGTGGCGGTTGATGGGTTTTGTAGCCTGCGCGAGGCCATTCAAGCGGCGGACACGAATGCCGCTGTCAATGAATGTCCGTCAGGCACGGTAGGCCTGACGACGATTGAGTTCGCGCTGGGCGCAGGTACGCCGACGATCAACGTGACGGGCGCTGGCCTGCCTGCGATCACTGAGCCGCTCACGATCAATGGCAATACGGGCGGAGCGACGCGAGTCGTGCTTAACGGCGCGGGCGCGAACCCAGGTGTCAACGGGCTGAACGTCAGCGGTAGCGGCAGCACGCTGCGCTATCTGGCTGTCGGGGGGTTCAGCGCGGGAATTATCCTGGAGGGCGGTGGCGCTCACACGGTCGAGAATAGTTACGTCGGCACGAACGCCACTGGTGCAATGGCAACCGGCAATAGCAACGGTATCGTGGTGTATTCCCCTAACAACATCATTGGGCCGGGCAATGTGATTTCAGGGAATCTGACACACGGTGTACGAGTCGGAACAGCGGCTGGCAATGTTATCAAAGGCAATTTCATCGGAACAAATGCGGCTGGCACTGCCGCACTGGGTAATCTAGAAATAGGCGTCTCTTTTGAAGGAGAGAACACGGTCATTGGCGGAACGGTGCCGGGCGAGCGCAACATCATCTCAGGCAATGCTGGCGTCGGCATTCAAGGGGGCGGTAATAACGTCAGGATTCAGGGCAATTATATCGGCACCGATGTGACGGGTACGATTGCCTTGCCCCACTCACGTGAGGGAATCTTTTTAGTCAGTTCGAACAGTTTGATTGGCGGCACGACTGCCGCAGCACGCAACCTGATTTCTGGCAACAATGGCTCTGGCATTGGCCTGGCCTTCGCCGCCATGAATAATCAGGTGCAAGGCAATTACATCGGCACTAATGCCGCTGGCACCGCTGCTCTGCCGAACGGGAGTGGCGTCGCTATCGTCGAAGGTGCCCACGACAATTTCATAGGCGGTACGGCAACGGGCACGCGCAATGTGATTTCTGGTAATACCGGAGCAGGTGTCACGTTTTACATCCGAGGCAATAACAACACCGTGCAAGGCAATGTTATTGGTGTTGATGCCACAGGTGCGGCGGCGTTACCGAATAGTGGACACGGTGTACATGCCATTATCTCCAGCGGCAATCTCATCGGCGGGACGACCGCAGGCGCGGCCAACCGCATTGCCTACAACGGGCAAGCGGGAGTCTTTATTTCTGACGATAGCAATAACCCCGCTATCAACAATCGCGTTCTGGCGAACGAAATTTACGCCAACGGCTGGTTTGCCATTGACCTGGCGCCTTTCGGTGTCACCCCCAATGACGCGGGCGATAGCGACACGGGGCCGAACAACCTGCAAAACTTTCCGGTGATTTCGGCTGTCACTCCGACGGGCCTGGTAACAGGCACGATTGACACGATCACCGGCAATCCGGCAGTACGCATTGAGTTTTTTGCCAGCAGCGCGTGCGATTCGTCCAATCACGGCGAAGGCGAAAAATACCTAGGCTTTGTGAATGCTGCGACGCCGGGCAATTTTAGTTTCACGTTCGATCCGGCAGATGCCGTCGGCAAGCCATTTATCACTGCGACAGCCACTGATGCGGATGGCAATACATCGGAGTTTTCCAGGTGCTTTACGATACCAAGTTGTGCTCCGCCAGCTATAACCACACAACCGGCTAATCAGACCGGTGTGCTGGGCAACAACGTCATTTTTTCCGCAGCCGTTGGCGGCACGCCTGCGCCCACCGCGCAATGGCAAGTCAGCAATGACAACGGCGCGACCTTCAATAACCTCAGCGGCGCGACCAATGCGACGCTCACGCTGACGAATCTCGCCCTTGGGCAAAACGGTTATCGCTACCGCGCAGTCTTCACCAATAGCTGCGGCAGCGTGACGAGCAATGCCGCCGTGCTGACGGTCGTCAATACCGGCGGGGGAACCAATGTGGCGGCGGTGCTGCCGCCGGGCAGTCCGCAAATCGTCTTTGCCAACGTGATCGTGCCGGGCAATACGACGGTGACGCCGATTGCGCCGGTGACGGCGGGCCCCTTGCCGCCGGGTTACGTTTTGGTTCCGGGGCTCAACGTAGCTTTCGAGATTACGACCACTGCCGCTTTCAGCGGATTGGTCACGCTGACTTTCGACTTGCCGAGCGGCATCAAGCGAGGCGAGTACAATCAATTGCGCATCGCCCACAACGAGAGCGGCGTGTTGATTGATCGCACGAAGTATCAGCAAGGCAACGTCCCGGCACCGGGCTTTGGCTCAAACCAAATCAGCGCGCAGGTGACTTCGTTCTCGCCCTTCGTGGTGGCCGCGCAGACAACTGTGCCCACGACGACGCTGACCGCGACACCCAGTCCCGTTACGTTTGGACAGACGGTGAACTTCACCGCGCAAGTCGCCCAGAATGGAGTTCCGATCACCACTGGCTCCGTTACGTTCAAAGAAGGCGCGACCATGTTGGTCGGGCCAATCGCCCTCGACGCCAACGGACAGGCCAGTTTCAGCACGGCGAATTTGAGCGCCGGTTCACATACCTTTAGGGCGGAATACGGAGGCAGTGTCATCTTCCTGCCTAGTCAGGGGAACACTACCTTCAACGTTATCTGCCCACCGATCATTGCGGTGAACATCTCCGCGCCAGCCAGCGGCGCACTCTTTCCAGTGGGGACGCCAGTCAACTTTATCGGCGCGTTCACTGGCGCGGCAGGGCTGACGCACACGGCGAACTGGAACTTCGCCAGCAACCTCGTCAACGTCAATCAACCCGGTACGGTCAACGAGTCGGCGGGTACAGTGAGTGCGAGTTATGCCTTTGCTCAAGCGGGCGTATATCAAGTGACGCTGACCGTAGCGAATAACTGCGGCAATACGGGTTCGGTCAATACCAGTGGCGCAGATCAATTGTCGGCCTTGGTTGTGATTTACGACCCCAGCGCCGGACACGTCACGGGCGGTGGTTGGATTACGTCGCCGCTGGGCGCTTACGTGCCCAATCCATCGCTCACCGGCAAAGCCAATTTCGGCTTCGTCTCGAAATATCAAAACGGCGCGGGGGTGCCAACCGGCAACACTGAATTCCAGTTCAAAGCGGGCAATCTCAATTTCAAGAGTACGGCTTATGAATGGCTGGTCATTGCCGGAGCACGCGCGCAATACAAAGGTTCGGGCACGATCAACAACTTGGGCGTTTACCGCTTCATGTTGACGGCCATTGACGGGCAGGTAAACGGCGGCGGCGGACAGGACAAGTTCCGTATCAGGATTTGGAATGACGCCGGCGGCGGGTTGGTTTACGACAACCAACTCAACGCGCCGGACAGCGACGAACCGACGACGACGCTGGGCGGCGGGAACATCGTCATCCACAAGAATGGGGGAAACGCGGCGTTGTCCAGCAAGGCGGTCGTGCGTGATTTCGACGGCGACGGCAAAAGCGATCTTGCACAGTGGCACGCTGAACTGGGCGAATGGCAGGTCGTGTTTAGCAGCGACGGCGAATTGCATCACATTGCGCTCGTCGAACCGAATGACAAAAACGAGTACCTGCCAGTGGCGGCTGATTTCGATGGCGACCGTAAGACAGACGCAGCGGTCTGGCGCGCGCGCAATGGTGTCTGGCTGATCAAACGCAGTTCGGACGGCGAACTGATAAAAACGCAATTCGGAATGACCGGCGACGTGCCGATGCCAGCCGATTTCGACAGCGACGGACGCGCTGACCTCGCGGTGTGGCGCAACGGAGACGGCTGGCACATTCAACGCAGCGGCAATTTCACCGAACAGGCTTTGTATCTAGGCCTGCCGGGCGATGCGCCAGTCGTAGGTGATTTCGATGGTGACGGCTTGATGGATGTAGCAGTGTTCCGTGCGAAGGAAGGCCGCTGGCTGTCGCGTGATGCAGCGACCGGCATGCTCAGTGATGTGATGTTCGGACAAGCCGGTGACAAGCCGATGGCGGCGGATTACGACGGCGACGGTAAGGACGACTTGTTGCTGTTGCGTGAAGGCACAAGCTACGTGCGGCGCAGCAGCGATCAGCGCGTTGAGGCTGCGCTGTGGGGCAGTTTGCCAGCGGGTGAGCCGGTGATGTTCGGCGATTACGATGGCGATGGTCGCGCGGAACCCGCCGTGTGGCGGCTTGGCGATGGCGTCTGGTGGATATTCAACAGCGCCGCCAAGACCTTTCGTCGGCAACCGTGAGGCTTCACAGTTGATGTGCCCGTGCCAAAAAGTGAAAGGTGGCGCTGACCGAAAGTCACGCCACCTTTTTTGCGGTGAACACTGGTAGGTTAGTTGCACTGTAACTGTTGCCATGAAGCGAGTGGCGCTGGCGGCTGGCTATAGTTTTTAAGAAAAAGAATTCCCGAATCAAACTCCTACGGAGCGCAATAAAATAGCCCCGCGTTGGGGCTTTCTCGGAAAACTATTTTCTTGAGACCTATAGCTGCTCGGCGGGAAAGGCCGATGAATCGGCCTACAGCGTTCATACCGACGTAGTGACGAACGGATTACGCTTCCCAGATCGGGCACTGAGCCGGACACAAAATTATTTTCAAAAAAACGATGCCTGCTTGTCCGGTTTTCCCGCTGAATCTCGGTAGAGCTTCTGAAACGGCAAAATCACTGCCGTTTACCGTTTTTGCATTTCAATCAAGTTGCGTCCACAGCCCTATTCCCCCACCGCTGGGCAGGTGAGCCAGCGGTAGGGGGAACGCAAAGCGCGCACAAGCAAACGACTGGATGTATGGCCTGCGATTTTCATGCCCGCGATTTCATGATAGAAGACAAGAAATGACGAATATGACTGACCGCACAAATAACTTATCCGAAGCCGATGGCTCCGCTTTCAGTTCGCTCGATCAGGTCGGCCAATGCCTGATGGATCGCGCGCGTTCCGAAGCCTTTGACCGTGCGATTCGCGTCGTCGTCAAGTCGCATCACATCGTACTCGACGCCGGAACCGGCTCAGGTTTGTTGGCGCTCTTTGCCGCGCGTGCCGGAGCGCGCCGCGTCATCGCGCTCGAATACGACCCATACATCGCCGCCTTAGCGCGCGCCAACATCCGCGCGAACGGTTACGAAAACGTGATCGAAGTCATCGAAGCCGACGCGCACACATATCAATTCGACCCCGCGCTCAAATTTGACGTAGTGATCGCCGAAATGCTCACCACCGGTTGCATTGACGAATTTCAGGTACAGGCCATGAACAACCTGCACCGGCAAGGCGTAGTCACGCCGACGACAGCGTTTATTCCTGAACGGCAAGACACGTTTGTAGCTTTGGCCGAAACGAATTTTGAAGTTTATGGATTGAACTTCCCCATCGTTCGCCATCTTTGGGAAGAACTCTCTGAGCAAGAAGAAGTGAAGCTACTTACCGACCGTAAACCATTGAATGGCATAGAGTTTGCGGGGGGG
>JAYSVR010000623.1:0-9250 GCA_043718445.1 Acidobacteriota bacterium
GCCTCGACGCCTTTACTGTTTAGCTCTATCACGGCGGGACAAGGCGACTTAATTTAATGAAGCCGCGCGTGCCGACAGTAATCCTCGGCGAGTTAGCCCTATCAGTTATCAACGAATTCAGATGACCAACATGTAATTAGGCGGAATGCCTAGGTTAATAATAGTGGAAGCTTGTTTCTACTATTATAAGCAAGTTTCAAATACTAGGAACTTTAGGGTTTCTAGTATTTGAAACCGTGATTTGCGTATCTTGCGCCACCGGGTTTCGCGTATTGGAAACATTGTTTGCAATACGATCTTCGAGTTTGAGCGCGACAGCTTGTTCGTAGGACAGTTCCCAAAGCCGTTTGCTGGCAATCCATTTTCCGCCAGCGGCGCTCACCTTCCGTCGCAGGTCAGCCTCGCCGTATGCGATGCGCAAAGCGACCGTCGAAGGCAGGGCAGTTTTTTTCGGCTTGGGTGTCCAGGGAGCTTCTTCGATGATGATTTCTGCTGTCTTAAATCGTTTCTGGCGTTGCTCGTCATAGCGGTAACGAACGCAGAACAAACGCTCACCATAAAGCTCGACCAGCTTTTTCGTGCCTTTCTGTCCTGGTTTTAGCTTCGAGCGCGATTGCATGGTGAAGCCCTTTGAGTGTTGCTGCCTGTGACGATGACCTTAATTTGTGACGACTGAACCGACTGGCTTTACTGCGAGACGGCGCGCAGTATAATCCGCCGCGTCGTCAATGCAAAGCCAACCCGAAAACGGGGTGTACGAAATCAAAGTTGAAAGCGAATACTCTATTTGAAACGCATTTGCGGCTTCGCCGCAGTGATGTGCGGAAAGGCTCCGCCTTTCCGCAGCCGCTTGCCACTTTTTGGGCTATGCCCGCCCTGTCTTTTTGCTCAAGGACGATGGGGGCGTAGCCCCTTTGATAATTACCCGTGTGAGGAAAGGCGAAGCCTTTCCTCACATCACTGCGGCGAAGCCGCAAAAGCAATGAAGTCTTTCAACTTTGACTTCGTACATCCCCGAACATGAAAAGGAAAAAGTTATGTCAACCGCCCAACCGCCGAGATTTCTCGATCAGGTGCGCAACGAAATCAAGTTGCGCGGCATGAGCTATCGCACCGAGCAGACTTATGTAGACTGGACGAGGCGCTACATTCACTTTCACAAGCTCAGGCATCCGCGCGAAATGGGAGCGCCTGAAATCGAAGAATTTTTGACCCATTTGATGAACGTGAATAACCTGTCGCCCAGTTCGCGCAATCAATGCCGTGCCGCGTTGTTATTCGTTTATCAGCGCGTCATGAACGTTGAATCGCCTGCGTTAGACGCCGTTCCGTTTGCCAAAAACGAGCCGCGCCAACCTACGGTTTTTACGAAAGAAGAAATAGACCGCATTCTCGCGCAAATGGAAGGCAGGAATCGGATGATGGCTGAGTTATTATGGGGCACCGGCCTGCGCGTGAGTGAGTTACTGCGCTTGCGCGTCAAGGATATTGATTTCGAGCGCAACGAAATTAACGTGATGGCAGGCAAAGGTAACAAAGACCGCAAGACGATGTTACCCCAGAAACTGAAGCAAAGCCTGCGCGATCATTTAGTTATCGTGAAAAAAGCCCACGAGGTAGATTTATTGGAAGGCTACGGCATGGTTGAGTTACCTTTCGCGCTGGCGCATAAATACTCTGAAGCCGACAAAGAATGGAAGTGGCAATACGTTTTTCCCGCGCCGAAACGCTCGCGCGATCCGCGTTCGGGCGTTTATCGCCGCCATCATCTCGATCCTTCGTCGCTGCAAAAAGCGGTCAAGGCCGCGCTGCGCAAGGCTGCCATTGATAAACACGGCAGTTGCCATACCTTCCGCCACAGCTTCGCCACGCATTTGCTGGAAAATAACTACGATATTCGCACCGTGCAGGAGTTACTCGGCCACAGCGATGTGAGTACTACTATGATTTATACGCACGTCTTGAATCGCGGAGGCTTGGGCGTGCGCAGCCCGCTGGATAGCTGAGTTACTCGACCACGATCATGGTTTCGCCCGCGTTCACCGTTTGGCCTTCGGCGACTTTGAGTTCAACGACTTTACCGGCTTTGGGCGTTTGCACTTCGTTCTGCATTTTCATGGCTTCGACGACGAGCAGGCTTTGATTGGCTTCGACCGCGTCGCCGACGGCGCACATTACGCGTACGACCTTGCCGGGCATGGGAGCAACCAGTACAGCCTTGCCGTCCGCTGCCGCGCTGCCCACGTTGGCTTGACGATGTTTCTTGTCGCGTACGCTCACCGGAAAGCGGCGACCGTTGACGACGACTTCGGTTTGTCCGTTGGGCAATACATCCAGCACGCAACGATAAACCCGCTGGTTTAACAAGAGCGTGAATAGTCCCGGTTCGGGCGCACTGATTTGTGCTTCGTGGTGCTGTTGGTTGTGAGTGAGTGTGGCGGTATTTCCGCTCTGGTTGAATTCCACGTCCAGCGTTTTCCCGCTGATGGTGATGGCTAATTTCACGGTGCGCTTAACTCCTAGAGTGGCAGGCAAAATTGAGTCGCGTAGTTAAGTCGCGCAGCATGGCGCGGGTTTCCAGTTTAAGTTTGGCAATTTCGACTTCCGTCTCATCCATGCGCTGGTTAGCGGCTTTGGAGTTAGTGAGATAATCGGCGAGCAGCAATTGCAATTCATCAACTTCTGCTTTTGACATGGCAATTTGAATTGTTTCTTCCATCATTATGCCTCCGTTGATTCTCTGAACGCGATGCGTCAGGCGTGCGCATTCTCTACCATTTACCGTTCCGTTTCCACCGACTGATGGTTTTACTTTCAGGAGCGGAAACCGCATGTATACGGCTTGAATAATCCAACGCCGCCGCCATCATCGCCACAATTTCAGCTTCCGCATCCGGCTCAGGCGGTTGCTGCCGTTCGAGAAAGCGCGCAATAAAACCGGTATCAATGTCGCCCGTCACGAACTCTTCGTCTGCCAGCACGGCGAGGAAAAACGGAATCGTCGTACGAATGCCGCCAACGTGATATTCGCCGAGCGCACGCTTCATGCGGCCAATCGCTTCTTCCCGCGTAGCGCCCCACACAGCGAGTTTTGAAATCATCGGGTCGTAATAAATCGGCACGTCCCAGCCTTCATAAACGCCGCTGTCGTCGCGTACGCCGGGGCCGCTGGGCGTACGCAGCCGCGTGATCTTGCCGGGCGAAGGCAGGAAGTTTTTGTCAGGGTCTTCGGCGTATACGCGACACTCAATGGCCGAACCCGTCCAGCGCACATCTTCCTGTTTGATCGTGAGGCGCTCGCCCGCCGCGATGCGAATTTGTTCGCGCACCAGGTCAATGCCCGTCACCATTTCAGTCACGGGATGTTCGACCTGCAAGCGCGTATTCATTTCGAGGAAGTAAAAGTTTTTGTCTACGTCGCAAAGAAACTCGACCGTGCCTACGCTGTGGTAATTGGCGGCGCGTGCGATCTTCACGGCGGCTTCGCCCATACGCGCGCGCAAGTCAGCATCGTCAAAAGACGCAGGACATTCTTCGATAACTTTTTGATGGCGGCGTTGAATCGAACACTCGCGTTCGCCTAGATGAATCACGTTGCCGTATTTATCGGCTACGATTTGAATTTCGATGTGGCGCGGCTTCTCGATAAATTTCTCGACATAGACTGACGCGTCGCCGAAAGCCGATTGCGCTTCGGAACTCGCCATCTGAAAGGCACTCGCCATTTCAGTTGCCGCGCGTACGACGCGCATGCCTTTGCCGCCGCCGCCCGCTGCGGCTTTGAGCATCACGGGATAACCGACTTCGGCGGCGACGCGCGCGGCTTCGGTTTCGCTTTTCAGCTTATCCGTAGTGCCTGGCACAATCGGCGCTCCGGCGCGGGTGGCGGCTTCGCGCGCATTGATCTTATCGCCCATCAATTCAATCGTCGCGGGATCGGGGCCGATGAAAACTAAACCTGCTTCGGCCACGGCGCGCGCAAACCATTCGCGTTCAGAGAGAAATCCATAGCCTGGATGAATCGCTTCAGCGCCGGATTTCAACGCGGCTTCGATGACGCGCTCGCCGACGAGATAACTTTCGGCAGAAGGCGCAGCGCCAATGAAATAGGCTTCGTCAGCGAGCCGCACGTGCAGCGCGTGACGGTCCGCTTCGGAATAAACCGCGACGGGCGAAATACCCATATCGCGGCACGCGCGTATCAACCGCACCGCGATCTCTCCACGATTGGCGATTAAGATTTTGCGAAACATAAATCGGTTGTCGGTTGTCGGTTGTCGGTTGTCGGCATTAATACCGACTATCAGCAACAGGCTACTCGATAAGGGCGCTGCCGGGACTTTTGGGATCGAAGCGTACGTTGACGCGCGCACCGGGTAGATATTTTGCCGCGCGCGCTTGTTGTTCAGCCGTCAGTTTGTGCGAGGCTTCGTAAGCGACATTCGCCAAGCTGTATTGATAGAAAATCGAAGTCGTGCCGTCGGCCTCTTGCGTGGATTCGAAGACGCGGCCTTCGGTGATGCGTCCGTGTTGCAGCACCCACGTCCAGTATTCGGCTTCGAGGTCGCGGCCTCGCAAGCGCGCTAGCAATCGTTGAAACCAGGTCGTACGCATCAAAGTTGTGGGGGGGGCGTGGGGGAATTCGTAAGACAGAAACGAATGGCCTCAGACGCGAATACATCTGAGGCCATTCAAGGAAAACAAAAAGAAGCTACGCGATGAGAGCTGCTTACTTACGCGGCGTGGTCGGAATCAGCAAGCTGGGCGGCAAATCGCTTTCTGCCGGACGCGAAACGATCACACCGTCAATCATCACGATGTCATCCGCCGTGCCCACCGCGCCATCCGGCCCTGCCGAACGCAAGGCGTAACTGTTGAAACCAACGCCACCGATAACGCCCGTCGCGTTAGACGCCACTGTGCCGAAGGGTTCGTATTTGAACTCGTTCTCCCAGTAATCAACCCGCGTCTGCGCCGCGTTCAAAAGTTCGGTACGCTCTTGCGGATAAGTGCCGTTCTCACGATTGAACGAGTTCAACGCCGCCGCCTGTTCATACATCGCCGCGCGCGTGGCCGCCAAGTGGCGCTCACGTCCGCGTTCGATCATATTCGGAATACCGCCGAGACCGGCTGCCGCAAAGCCGACGAACAAGAAGCTCGCCAGTGCGAACGACAACTGCGCCGTACGCAAACCGCCGAACTGTTGCGGCCAGGCTTTGGCCTGACGTGCCGCCGCCCAACCCTTGCGCATAGCGAGCAACGACAGCGGCATAGCGATCAGACAGACATTGAAAGCGTTGTGATAGACATCCCAGGTGAAGATGCGATAGCGCAACAAGTGATCGTCGCCCGTCAAAAACTTTTTGGTGAATGCGTAACCGTCACCAAAAGTGTGTACGAGCAGAGCGCGTGCGACTTTCATATCGCTGACCATCAGCCACAACATCACGAAGCCCACCACAATAAATAAAACCAAGCCCAGCGCCGCCATGGACGGGCCGAGTTGGGGCAATCGAGTGAGCGGACGCGCCATGCCTTTAGCAATTGGGCGCGCACCGCAGGCTTCGCAATTTTTGATTTCGATGAGTTTGATCGCGCCACAACAAGGACAATGCATTTCGTGGGCAGCCAATTTGACAGGAGCTTGCTTGGGTAAGTTCGCGGTGTTTAAGGCCGCATTTTGGGATTTATCGCTCATAGATTCGGGATTAACCAACAAAACAAAACGCGTTAATAACTACAGGGGAAACAATGTGTGACAAGCAATGCGTTTTGCTTACACCGGCTTATGGCCGAGTTCTAAACGACGGCCCTCCGGTTTTTCAGATTGTGCTTTATCCATTTGGGGAATGGATTGCGGGTGAATGACGGGCGGCGGCGCATCCATATCGCGCGTCTCAACCCAGGTGTAATAAAGCCGATGCGCGAAGGTCCAGAACGACAAGATCGTCATCAGCCAGATGCAGGCTTCCATCCGTCCCAGCAACGAACCGAGTATTAATAACACGACTCGTTCGGGGCGACGGAAAAAGCCTACATCACATTTGGGAATCAGCGACTCGGCCCGCGCGCTGGTATAACTAATCATCACCGACGAAATCAACGCCACGCCGATTAGCAACAGGTAATAAGTATGCAACGCAGGCGCAGCGTGGCGGATGTAGTAAATCATCAGCCCGATGAATACGCCCATGTCAGAAATGCGATCCAAGGTGGAATCAAGGAACGCGCCGAATTTCGTCGCGCGCCCGTTCAACCGCGCTACGCGGCCATCCAGCATGTCAAAGAGGTTCGCCAGAATCATCACTACGCCGGCTTGCCAGAACTGGCCCAGCGCGTAATGCACCGCCGCCCAAACATTGATGCTCAACCCGATCAGCGAGAGCAGATTGGGGTTGGGATTGAGGCGAGCCAACGGGCGCACAATCCCGTTCAGCATTTTCGTACAAACTTCGCCAATAAATCCGCCTACCATAATCTTTTGTCCTACTCTGCAATCCGTTGGAGGATAAACGTCATCGTCATGTGATCGTGTGTTTAACGCACACGTGGCAGAAACATCTGCGCTCTCAAGTTTGCCACCGTCGTAGATATTCTGCTTCGTCTATTCAATCGTGTTCTTTAATTCACTGGGCTGATCTATTCAGCCTGACAACTGCTCGCAAAAAGTGCCTCGACTAAGGCGCGCATCTTAGGGGCGCATATGCGCTAAGTCAAGAATTCGCCCATTTCTCAAGGGCTTGGCGCGCAAAACCCGTAAAGATACGCGAACGATGAGGCGGTTTACTTTACGGGTGAGACTTCAACCAGCGCATCATAAAACGTAGCCGCCGCGCCCAAATCGGTCAGCCCTTGCCCCGTCACGTCGTTCGCATTCGTGCCGTCGCGCGTAAGTTTTTTCCACCAGACCGAGAGCGCCACAACCACGCCAACGCGGGCTTTGTCGGTCACGCGCGCTTTGGCGGTGAACTCGCCCCGGTCATTAAAGATGCGCACGCGGTCGCCTTCGACAATGCCGCGCGGGCTTGCATCGTCAGGGTGAATGTCGAGGTGCGGTTCTTTTTCGGCTTTCAAAAACGTAGGCAAGTTAGCAAAGCTCGAATTCAAAAAGTTATGCGCGGGCGGCGAGATGACCGCGAGCGGGTAACGTTGCGCGAGGTCGGGCGAATCCATCACCGATTCGCGCGGCGCGATGTAAGTCGGCAACGGATCGAGTCCCTGTTTCGCCAAGGTCTCGCTGAAAAATTCGCACTTGCCCGAAGGCGTAAAGAAATTGCCTTCGGCAAACGGCGCGTAACGTTCCGCCACGTTCAATCGCTGCCAGCCTTTTTCTTTTAGCGTATCGAGATTGAGTCCCTGCATTCTCACGTTGTCAGATTGCAAAGCCTGCCGCGCCATCATTTCGTCATCCTCGCTGAAGCATTCGTCGGTGAAACCCATGCGTTCGGCGAGCAGGCGAAAGACTTCGCTGTTGGGTTTGGCTTCGCCGAGCGGCGCGATGGCGGGGTTGTTGACCATCGCATAAAGATGGCCGTAAGCGCGGTGCAAATCGAACTGTTCGAGTTGCGTCGTCGCGGGCAGCAGGATGTCGGCGTAATCCGCCGTGTCGGTTTGAAAAATTTCGTGTACGACGCAAAACAAATCTTCACGCGCGAAGCCCGCAATCACTTTGCGCGAGTCGGGCGCAATGGCGACGGGGTTGGAGTTGTAAACGTAAATCGCCTTGACCGGCGGCGTCAGCGGTTCAAGCGTTTCGTCGGGCGCTTCGTCGCGCAGCCAATGCTGCACTCGCTGCGAACCCGTCAGCGCATCGCCAATCGCCGACATATTGATCGTGCGCGGCTGATTCCAGATCAAATCAGGACGCGCAAGCGCAGCCGTGTTGAAAGCAAAGTTGCCGGAAGTCGAAAGCATCACGCCGCCTGCCGCGTCGCGCCACGCGCCGATGAGCGCTGGCAAACAGGCTACGGTGCGCACGGCCATCCCGCCGCCCGCGTGGCGTTGCATGCCGTAATTCAACCGAATGACGGAAGGTTTTGTCGTGCCGTATTCACGCGCCAGCTTCACGATTTGCTCAACCGTCAAACCGGTGATCTCTGCCGCGCGCGACGGGCTCCACTCGCTGACACGCTCGCGCAGCAATTCAAAACCAATCGTGTGGCGTTCGATGTAATCACGATCAATCAAATTCTCAGCGATCAATACGTGCATCATCGCCAACGCGAGCGCGCCGTCCGTACCGGGCAGCAACGCCAGATGTTCATCGCACTTTTCGGCTGTCAGCGAGCGATAAGGATCAATCGCAATCACGCGCGCACCGTTGCGTTGGGCTTCGAGAATCTGCGGCCAGAGGTGTACGTTTGACGTGATGACGTTCGATCCCCAAATCAAAATCAGCTTGGCTTCGTTAAACCGTTCAGGGTCGGTTCCCACACTCAAGCCAATCGTAGCGCGATAGCCCGCCGCGCCCGCCGAAGCGCAAATCGTGCGATCAAGCAGTGACGCGCCGAGCTTGTGAAAGAAGCGGCGATCCATGCTCTCGCCCTGAATCAAGCCCATCGTCCCCGCGTAGCTGTATGGCAAAATCGCTTGCGGATCATCCGCCGCAATCGCTTTGAATTTCGCCGCGATGGTATCGAGCGCCTCGTCCCACGAGATGCGCGCGAAGATGCCTTTGCCTTTCGCGCCAATACGTTTCATCGGATAAAGCACGCGCTGCGGGCTGTAAGTGCGTTCGAGATAGCGATTGACCTTCGTGCAAAGAAAGCCGTTCGTCGTCGGATGATCGGCTGCGCCCGCGACCTTGATGGCCGTGCCGTTCTCGACGGTGATTTCGAGCGCGCAAGTGTCAGGGCAATCGTGCGGACACGCGCCGCGAATGACGGTTAGGTTTTTATTGGATGACATTTCAGAGCTTCCTTTCTACGACCGAAGCAATCAATTTGAGTTGCGCACTCAATTCATTCAAACGATCAAGCGGCAAAGCCTGTGCGCCGTCGCACAACGCACGCTCAGGTTCGGGATGCAGTTGCAACAACAGCCCATCAGCGCCTGCCGCAACAGCGGCGCGCGCCATCGGAGCCACTTTGTCGCGGCGTCCGGTGCCGTTGTTGGGGTCTACGATGACGGGCAGATGCGAGAGTTTTTTGATAACGGGAATTGCCGAAAGGTCGAGCGTGTGGCGCGTATAAGTCTCAAACGTCTTGATGCCGCTTTCGCAAATGATGACGGAGTGATTGCCGCTGGTCAT
>JAYSVR010000624.1:0-3067 GCA_043718445.1 Acidobacteriota bacterium
CAAGAACGCGCGGAAAGAGCCGCAGATGCTCGACGCTTGGGGCTAACTGGAGACGATCCGCCCGAACTCACCGATGAAGTGGAAATGCTGCTCTCCCAAGTGTGGGACTCAATGCCGCAGGATCGAGCGAATGAAGAACAGCCAATGCACGAACTCGCACGTGCAGCCTGAGTGAGCTACCTTGCCAATGCAATCGCTGAAGCCGTCGGCTGCGCTCACTGAGGCCATCGGTGGAGCCAACCACTTCGCCGCGTAGCACAAGCCGACGCTTGAATCATTCCGCTGAAAACAAACCGAGCTTACGAATATCTTTGAGCGACAGGTATAGGTGCATTTCATCGTCCAGCAAAGGCTTGAAACCTCACTTCAAAACCATTCCAGGCGAACGATCTCGTAAGACGACAAAACAATGGTGTCAGAGAAAAGCTGGCTTGGTTCGAATTGTCGGCGAAAGGTTTCCGGTTCATGCATCGCGGTTTCGACGCTCTGTTCATTGAGGCGACGCAGTCGTACTGCCTGAGCGAGGCCGGTCATCGTGACGGTTTGCGTTTGCGCAGTCAGGTTCGCCAGCAGGAGGGATTGCCGTTTGCCGTGATTGAGCAACAGCGCTTCTACCCTAAAAGCATCGCCGGATCGCACTGCGATGACTTCCCCGCCCGCGAACTCAGCGACATCCGCTAGCACGTGATAGAGCGGGAAGACCGTGCCGGGCTGTGAGGGGAATAGTTGTGGCAGCGGCGAGCCAGCTTCGGTTTCCATCACGCCGCGCCAACCCGTAGTTTCAAAACAGGTGATGCTCGCAGGCGCGCTTTCAGCCAGACGTTTGATTGCGCCGAGCGTCCACGCCGCACCGAACAAGGACAATTGGCGCACATCAACATTGGCCGGAAGCCCGTCTGTCGCTTCAGCGATTGCGCCTGTCGCAACGGGATTGAAGCGCGGTCTGAAGGTCAGGGGCGAAACCACGAGGGGCAGCTTATTGAAATAATGTCGGGCGCTGCGAATCGGATGCGGGATGGCAGTCAGCGTTTCGACGAGCGAGGTGTCATCGAAAGCATGCGTTTGCGGATTCATCGAAAACGCGACGAAATCCATCAAAGCAGACGGCGGGCGAAATTGATTGAGCTGATAAAAGTCTGCGTTCGTGCCGCCGCCGATGGGTGCGTTGAAAGCTGACAATGCCTGTCGCGCCCGTTGCAACGATTGCGCCGAACTCGTTTTCGCGTTCGCGTTCGCGTCGAAGATCAACCAGCGAGCGATGCGCGGCTGACGTTGTTTGAGCAAGGCGATAAGCGACGACAATTCAGCGGCGGCGTTGTCGCTCAGAAAAAGCGCGAGTTCGAGCGGCGCGCTGAGTTGCTCGGCGGCGCGGGCGGCGCGGGCGAAGGTTTGCGCGAATACGTTGTCTGCCAGCTTCAAATCTACGCGTAGGTGTGCAGGATGCAGCGTTGCCAAGCGCGCCACTTCGCGCGTGGTCAGCGCGTGTTCACTGAGTCCGAAACCAATCGGCGGCAAGGCGAAGCGCTGTTCGGTAAGCGCAAGCACGATGGGTTGACGCTGTTCGTTCACCTCTGTGACTTGAACGGCTTGCGCGTCAGTGTGGAGCCGCAACTCAACGGATTGTGTGATGCGCGTTCCCTCGGCAATCTCTAGCGGAAACGGCAGGCGCAGCGGCGTGCAATAGGTCTTGTAACTCGCGTCAATCCAGTTGCGCTGGTCTTCCATCTCAAACAAATCGCCGTTGAAAATCACTTCCGCCCAGATGCCCGGTGCGACTTCGTGCGCGATGCTGCCGAGGTCGTGAATTGCCGTGACGGGTTGTTCTGCCGCCACCAAGTCAGGAAAGCTGGTCGCGCATTCCGATCCGTTCGCATAGCGCACGCGACAGGGCTGCCCCGCGAGTTCCGCCGGATGCAGCACACAAAAGCCTATGCGGTTGCGCAGAAAGGTCGAACGCGCTTCGCCGTCAAACGTGAAGCGAATCGTGCCCGCCGCATCGCCCGTGATTTCACCGCGCCAGACAAAATCAATCTCGCGCTCACGATGGGTCGCGTCGAAAGTGATCTGAAACGTCGCCGCCTCAATTTCAAATTTGAGATGTTCGATTTGCGCTGGAATCGTCCCCCAGTTGCGGTCGCGCACCGTGGCATAAATGCGGCGCAGGATTTCGCGCTCGCCCCATTTGACGTAACGCAAGTCGCCGTTCTCAAAACGCATCCGCAACGGCCCAGCGCGCAGTTCTTTAAAGTCATCCATGAGATTGCCTGATGATGCGCCGCTGTGAACGCAGCAGTTGTTGGTTGCGCAAACTGTCGAGCAACACTGCCAGAAAGATGATCGCGCTCATCACCAGCGGATAAAGATAAGGGTCGGCGTTGGCGATCACGAGTCCGTTTTCAATCGTCTGAATCAGCAACGCGCCGAGCAACGTGCCCGGCAACACTGCGCCTCTGCCGCCGAACAAACTCACGCCACCCAGCACGGCGGCGGCGATGGCGGCGAATTCGCGCTGATTGCCGAACGACGGCGAGACCGCGCCGAGTTGCGCGATAGAAACCAGACCGCCGAGCGCCGCGCAAAATCCGCTGATGACGTAAACGGCAAATTGAATGCGACTGGTGCGAATGCCCGCTTTGCGCGCGGCATCGGCGTCATTGCCCATCGCATAAATCTGCCTGCCGAACGCGGTGCGCGTCAGGGTCAGGTGCGCCGCGACGACGACGATCACCAGCATCAACACGGGAAACGGAATGCCTGCGATACGCGCCGAGCCGATGCGCAAGATAGATTCAG
The DNA here is from genome assembly GCA_043718445.1 of Acidobacteriota bacterium. Classification (GTDB taxonomy): domain Bacteria; phylum Acidobacteriota; class Blastocatellia; order RBC074; family RBC074; genus JACPYM01. Next base: position 2,794 of record JAYSVR010000624.1, read on the forward strand.
GCAAATTCATGGCGCGCGTTTCGGTCAGCCACAGTCCGAGGCCGCGTCCAAAATAAAGCGTCGCCAGCGTGACGATGAACGGGATAATGCGAAGCCAAGTGATGCACAGCGCGTTGAATGCGCCATAAAACATGCCCGCCAGCAAAATCACTGTTGCCGCCAACCACAGCGGCTGTCGGGTGCGATTAAAAGCGGGACTACGCCGGTAGCCCCCGCCAACCGGAGTAGAAGTATGTGAAAATGGCGTCTAGGAGGTACACCATGAAGTTAAGTT
>JAYSVR010000625.1:0-9206 GCA_043718445.1 Acidobacteriota bacterium
GCCGATATTGATTACGGCTTCGCCGAAGCGCACACGACCTTCGGCATCATCGGCATCAAGGTTTGGATTTATCGCGGTGAAATTATGGATCCGCGCGAAGCAATGATGAAACGTTAGTGGCTGATGGCTAGTGGTTGGTGGTTAGTTTGAAACTAGCTGCTTATCACTTAGCTCATTGCCAAAGCTGAGAGCTAATCATGGGTGAGTATAAAACTCCTAAAAAAGTTAAGTTTCGACGGCATCAACGTGGTCGCCGTTGCGGCAATGCGAAGCGCGGTACCGATCTCGCTTTTGGCGAGTTTGCACTGAAAGCGACCGAAGCTGCTTGGCTTACCGGTCGTCAGATCGAAGCCGGTCGTATCGCCATCAATCGTCACGTCAAACGCGGCGGCAAGTTGTGGATTCGCATTTTCCCTGACAAGCCGATTACCAAGAAACCTGCTGAAACTCGTATGGGCAAAGGCAAGGGCGCTCCCGAAGGTTGGGTGGCCGTAGTCAAACCGGGCCGCATCATTTTCGAGATGGAAGGCGTAGACCTCGCTACTGCGAAACGGGCTTTTGAATTAGCCGCTGCCAAGCTGCCGATTCCTACCAAGTTTGTCACGCGCGAAGAACAAGAGGGAGGCGTACTATGAATTCAAAAACAGCAGATGTGCGCAAGCAATCCGCCGAGGAGTTGGTCAAGCGCGTATTAGAAATTAAAGAGTCCCTGTTCCGTATGAACTTCAAGAAGTCCATGGGGGACACGGCGGTCGTGCGGCAATTGCGCAACGAAAAAAGAGAACTCGCGCGGTTGAAAACCATTCTGCGGGCGCGGCAACTCGGGATTGAGGAATAAGCCGTTTACTGAATAACCCGACTGAATAACCCGACTGAATAGCAAAGTTATGAGTGAAGAGATTTTAGACAACGCATCCGCACCGGTTTCGGAAGTTAAAGCTGCCGATAAACCGGGTCGCCGCACCGAAAAGATCGGCACCGTCACCAGCGACAAAATGATGAAAACGGTGGTGGTGCGGGTTGATCGTTTGGTGAAGCATCCGACCTATAAACGCTATGTACGTCGCCGCACGAAGTTCATGGCACACAACGAGATCGAAGGTGTGTCCATCGGTGATGAAGTGCGCATTCAGGAAACCCGCCCCCTTTCGGCGCGCAAGCGTTGGCAGGTGGTCGCCGTGTTGCGCAAGGCGAGCAAATAAACTTTGGGTAAAAAGTCTTTAGGAGGCTGGCAAGACAATGGCAGTACAAATGCGGAGCATGTTGCAGGTGGCCGATAATTCCGGCGCGAAGAAGATCGGTATGATCCTTCCTTCAAGCGGTGTTGCTGGCACGCGTGCGAGCCTGGGCGACGTCATCACCGCTTCGGTGAAAGAAGCGAGTCCCGACGGAACCGTAAAAAAGAAACAAGTCGTGAAAGCGGTCATCGTGCGCGTAAAGAAAGAAGTTCGCCGCAAAGACGGCACGTATATCCGCTTTGATGAAAACGCAGCCGTACTGATCAAGCCCGATGGCGAACCGATTGGTACGCGTGTGTTCGGCCCGGTTGCGCGCGAACTGCGCGAAAGAGGGTTTATGAAAATCGTGAGCCTCGCTCCCGAAGTCATCTAGCCCGAATTCATCTAGTAAGCCTGATGAAGCTGTGGAACAAGATGGTATCTTGTTCCTCTCAGGCAAGAACAAGATACCATCTTGTTCCACAGCGCACTTAAACAAGAGGCAGCTATGGCAGGACTGAAGATCAAAAAAGGCGATCAAGTAAGAGTGATGACGGGCCGTGACAAGGGCAAAAGCGGACGAGTCATTAACGTGATAGCTAAAGAAAACAGGGTGTTGGTCGAAGGCGTCAACATGATGAAGAAAGCCGTGCGCCCGAATCCGCGCGCTGGCATACAAGGTGGCATCATCGAAAAAGAAGCGCCGTTGAATGCTTCGAATGTGATGGTGGTCGTGGACGGCGTACCGACGCGCATCGGCTATCAGATTCTGGCTGACGGCAAGAAAGTCCGCGTGGCAAAGAAAACGGGTAAAGTACTCGAATAAGCCCAAACAAGAGTGATGGTCTCGCCGACGCAAGTTAGGCGGTGTCGCTGAAAAACTATGGCAGCAAGACTTAAAGAAAAATATCTCAAGGAAATCTTTCCGGCGCTCCAAAAGGAATTCGGTTTTGCGAATCCGATGAGCGTGCCGAAGGTTGAAAAGGTCGTCATCAACATCGGCTTGGGCGAGGCGATTGCCAACGCCAAGTGCGTAGATTTTGCCGTGCGCGATCTGGCCGACATCTCGGGACAAAAGCCTGTCGTCACCAAAGCGAAAAAGTCCATCGCACAATTCAAGTTGCGCGAAGGCATGACCATCGGTGCGATGGTCACGCTGCGCGGCGAACGGATGTATGAGTTTCTGGATCGCTTCCTGAACCTCACCTTGCCGCGCGTACGCGACTTCCGTGGCGTATCGCCGAAATCGTTCGACGGTCGCGGCAATTACACTGTCGGTTTGAAAGACCAATTGATTTTTCCCGAAGTAGATTTCGGCAAGATTGACCGTGCGCGGGGCCTGAACGTGAGCATCGTGACGACGGCGGAAAATGACGAACAAGCGCGTGCTTTGTTGCGTCAGATGGGGATGCCTTTCCGGCAATAAGTTGAGGAACTATGGCGAAAACTTCCAAAATCGTTAAAGACAATCGCAAGCCGAAATTCGGCGTACGCCAACACAATCGTTGCAAACGTTGCGGACGTCCGCGCGCTTATCTGCGCAAATTCGGCGTCTGCCGCATCTGCTTTCGCCAACTGGCGTTGGACGGACAGATTCCCGGTGTGACCAAGTCTTCATGGTAAGAAGGGCTGGTAAAAGAGCCGAATGGCGGAGCCCGATTCGAGAGCATCAAGTTTATGATTACTGATCCAATTTCCGATATGTTGACGCGGGTACGCAATTCGATTGGCGCGCGTCAAACCAAAGTGGATATGCCGGCCTCGCGCGTGAAAATCGAAGTAGCGCGTATCTTGAAAGAAGAAGGCTACATCACGAATTACAGCATCAAGACGAAGGAAGACAGCAGCATTCGCACGCTGAGGATTTTTCTGCGCTATGGCCCGAAAGGCGAGAGCGTAATTTCGCACCTGTCGCGCGTCTCGAAACCCAGTCGGCGAGTTTATCTGCCGAGCGACGAGATTCCGAAAGTGTTGGGCGGATTGGGAATCAACATTCTCAGCACGTCAAAAGGTGTGATGACGGGCAAGAACGCGCGTAAGTCCAAAGTTGGCGGCGAAGTGCTTTGTCTGGTTTATTAGTTCTAAATTTTATTAGTTCCAAACATTGGGCAAAAGTTATGTCGCGTGTAGGTAAAAAAATAATTGAGCTTCCCAAGGGCGTCACGGTCAAACTGGCCGCAGGCGTGGTTGAAGTGAAAGGCCCGAAAGGCCAATTAACGACCGCAGTGCCAGCGGGTGTGAGCTTCAAGCTTGACGAAAATGGCAAGCTGGTGGCTGAACGTGCGAGCGAACAGTACACCGCGATTCACGGCACGGCGCGCGCGTTGGTAGCCAATGCGGTCAAGGGCGTTTCGGAAGGCTTCACGCAAGACCTGGACATTGTCGGCGTGGGTTATAAGGCTGAACTGAAGGGCAAGAGCATTGTCTTCGCGCTTGGTTATTCGCACGGTATTGAATTCGTGTTGCCGGATGGCATCACGGCGAAAATCGAAAAAGTGCAAAAGCAGATTACGCAATATCAAACGACGATCACGCTGACCGCGATTGACAAGCACTTGCTGGGGCAGGTGGCGGCGAATATGCACAAGCTCCGCAAGCCCGATGCCTATAAAGGCAAAGGCGTGCGTTACGCTGATCGGCAGATCAAGTTGAAGCCTGGCAAGACAGGCAAGTAAGTATTGAAGGTAAACACGTCGCACGAAGGGATCGCAGTTTTATTCATCGTGTGGCACAAGGTTGAAACACTTCAGATATGGCAAAGACATCAAGACAGGAAAAACGGAGCGCGGTTCATACGCGCATCCGCAAGCGAGTGAAAGGCACGGCGGTGCGTCCGCGGCTGGCGGTTTTCCGCAGCCTCAATCACATTTATGCCCAGATTATTGACGATGAAAAAGGCGTGACCTTGTGTGCGGCTTCTTCGGCGGCGAAAAGCGCGGGCGTGGATAAAGGCGGCAACCTTGAGGGCGCTAAATCCATAGGCAAACTGATTGCCGAACGTGCCAAAGAAAAGGGCATTGAAAAAGTCGTATTTGACCGCGGCGGCTATCTTTATCACGGTCGCGTCAAGTCATTGGCTGAAGCGGCGCGCGAAGCCGGATTGCAGTTCTAAACCAAAAGAGTTCTTACTATGGCGTTGCAGCAGGAAAGAATTACCGCAGACGGGGTTGAGTTCAAAGACCAACTCATTTCAATCAACCGGGTTACCAAAGTGGTCAAGGGCGGCAAGAATATGTCGTTTGCGGCGCTGGTGGTGATCGGTGACGAAAAAGGCCTGGTCGGTTTCGGCACGGGCAAAGCAAAAGAAGTTCCGCAAGCGATTCGCAAAGCGGTCGAAGCGGCAAAGCGCAATTTGATTCGTGTGCCGTTGGCGGGCACGACGTTGCCGCATCCGATGATTGGCATTTACGGTGCCGGCAAAGTGATGCTCAAACCGGCGAAAGAAGGTACGGGTGTTATTGCGGGTGGCCCGGTGCGCGCCGTGATGAATGCCGTGGGCATCAGCAACATCCTGACCAAGTGCATCGGCTCGAACAACGCGCATAACGTGATTCGTGCGACTTTCGATGCGCTGTCGAAGATGCGCAGCCCTGAACAAGTGGCGCGCTTGCGCGGTCGTACAGTGGGGGAGTTATAAGCCATGGTGGACGAAAAGAAGATCAAGATTCAATGGTATCGCAGTTCAATCTGCACGCCGCAAAAACATAAAATAACCGTGCGCAGCCTCGGATTGACGAAGCTCAATCAAGTGGTCGTGCGCCCTGACAATGCCGCGATTCGCGGCATGGTGGCGAAGGTTCCGCACCTCTTGCGCATTGTCGAATAAGGATTGAGATAGCGAGCCTGACCAGGCTGTGGAACAAGATGGTATCTTGTTCCCGATTGAGCGGAACAAGATACCATCTCGTTCCACAACTCATTTTTGAGGAAGCAAAAATCATGGCGTTGAGTTTGAACAATTTACATCCGGCTGACGGAGCGACTCACAAGAAAAAGCGGGTCGGACGCGGCCCGGGTTCGGGACTAGGTAAAACCTCCGGTCGCGGGCACAAAGGGCAAAAGTCGCGTTCGGGTTATTCACGTAAGCGCGGTTTTGAAGGCGGTCAGATGCCGTTGCATCGCCGCTTGCCGAAGCGTGGCTTCACGAACATTTTCAAGCGCGAATGGGCGGAAGTGAATCTCGCCGATCTCGAAATTCAATTTGAAGCCGGAGCTACGATTACGCCTGAAGCGCTGGTCGAAAAAGGCTTGGTGCGTAAGTCCTTGCTCAAGTCGGTAGTGATTTTGGGTCAAGGCGAGATCAAGAAAGCCTTGACGGTGAATGTTCATCGTTTCAGCGCGACGGCCAAGCAGAAGATTGAAGCTGCGGGGGGACAGGCCGCTGTCATCGAAATCGCTGCTGCTGCGCAGAGCAAGTAGTCATTTCTCACGTTCACAGGTCTCGCGTTCACAGGAGTCGGGTTTATGGTTGAGTCATTTATTGCCGCTGTACGCAATCTGTTCCACGTACCCGAACTGCGCAAGCGCGTCCTCTTTACGTTGGGGATGCTGCTGGTTTACCGCGCAGGGATTCATATTCCCGTACCGGGAATTGATCCTATTGCGCTCGAGAACATGTGGCAGCAAGTGGGTGGCAATCTGTTGGGGGTGCTTGATTTATTTTCCGGCGGCAACCTGCGCCGCATTTCGGTTTTTGCGCTGGGCATCATGCCTTACATCACGTCGTCCATCATTTTGCAGTTGATGACGTCGGTTTACCCCGCGCTCAAGAAGATTCAGGAAGAAGGCGAGATGGGACGGCAAACCATCAACCGCTATACACGCTATTTGACGGTGGTGCTTTGCCTCGTACAGGGCATCAGCATCGCGGGCTGGCTGACGCGCCAACCTGGCTTAGTGATTGGTGGAAATAACTCCTCGTTTATGTTCACCGCCGTACTCACGATGATGACAGGCACTGTTTTCATTATGTGGTTGGGCGAACAGATCACTGAACGCGGCGTCGGCAACGGCATCAGCTTATTGATTTTTGCCGGCATTGTTGTCGGATTGCCGAACGCCGTCACGCAGCTTTATTCGAAGGTAACTGATCCACAATCAGCATTGTTTGTGCTGGTCTTGCTGGCGGTGATGATTCTGGTTACTGCCGCAGTGGTTTTCTTTGAACGCGGTACGCGCAAGCTGTTGACGAATCACACGCGTCGCCAAGTCGGCAAGCAGATGATGCAAGCGCAGTCTTCGCATATGCCTTTGAAGGTAAACATCGCGGGCGTAATTCCGGTGATTTTTGCGTCGTCTATTTTGGCGATTCCGCAAACGCTTTCCTTTCTTGGGGATTGGAACTGGCTGAAGCGCATGAATGACTGGTTGAGCGGTGGGCATCCGGTTTACATGATCCTGTTTATTACAGGCATTGTTCTCTTCGCGTTCTTTTACGTTTCGATTGTGTTCAACGCGGATGAAGTCGCTGAGAACATGCGCAAGCAAGGTTCTTTCTTTCCAGGTATTCGCCCCGGCAAAAGAACCGCTGATTATTTGAACGATATTCTCGTGCGACTGACCACAGTGGGCGCGCTTTACCTCGTGTTGGTTTGCATGATTCCGCAACTGATGATTAGCGGTTTTAAGATACAGGCGATTCCGTTCGTTGGTGAATGGCTTTACGGCGCGATCTCAAACATTCCCGGCTTGTCGTGGATTACGACGGGCTTAGGCGTTTCGTTTTATTTCGGTGGAACGAGCTTATTGATCGTCGTCGGCGTGGCTATGGATTTAATCAGCCAACTGGAATCCCAATTGGTAATGCGTAACTACGATGGATTTTTGGGTGCGCGCGGTGGGCGTTTGCGCGGGCGCAGAGGATAAGTCCGCTTTCGCATTATTCGCGACACACAGGTTTGAAGGTAGCTGAACCTTATGGGGAATGTGATTGTGATAATGGGAGCGCCGGGGGCGGGAAAAGGTACGCAATCCCGCTTGCTCTCTGATAAGTTCAGCTATCCGCAGATCGCTACTGGCGACATTTTGCGCGAGATGGCGCAAGCGGATTCGTTACTAGGCCAAGAGATTAAAGATACTCTAGCAGCAGGCAATCTGGTCAGTGATAAGGTGTTGGCTGATGTGATCCTTGAAAGAACTTCGCGGGCCGACTGTGCCAGCGGATATATTCTGGATGGTTTCCCTCGCACCTTGCGACAAGCTGAGTTACTCGAAGACTTGGCTAAACGACAAGGACACGAAATTTTATTGGTGCGCGTAACGGTTCATCAGGACGTTTTGCTGAAGCGGCTCACCGGTCGTCGCCTCTGTCAGGTATGTGGCGAGATTTACAACATCCACTTCAAGCCGCCCAAATCAATGGGTATCTGTGATAAGGACGGCGCTGTTTTGATCGAGCGCGTAGATGATAACGCCGATACGGTAGGGACGCGGTTAGAAGCTTACGTCGAATCCACGATGCCGCTGTTTGACTATTACAGTTCAAGCGGACGAATGGTTATGATTGACGGCGAGCAACCAGTCGAAACGATATTTACCCAGTTGAGCGACCTGCTCGGCAAAGGTTAAAGAGTAAAAGAGGATAAATACCTCGCGCTGCTATGGTCACTCGAAAGAATCGCTCCGACCTCGACAAAATGCGTGATGCAGGCTTGATCGTCGCGCGTACGCTGCGGGCCTTACGGCAGATGGTTGAGCCAGGTATTACGACCAAAGAGCTTGATGCCTTTGCTGAGAGGAGTATACGTGATGCGGGAGCTTATCCGACCTTTCTAGGTTATCGGGGCTTTGCAGGTTCGATATGCGCTTCGGTAAACGAAGAAGTCGTTCACGGTATTCCTTCTAAGCGCAAGTTAGTGGAAGGCGACATCATCAAGATTGATTGCGGCGCTACGTTAAATGGTTTTGTCGGCGATGCTGCGATCACGGTTCCGGTGGGGAAAATTTCTCCTGAAGTTGACAAGCTGTTACAGATTACGCGCGAGTCGTTATTACGCGCAGTAGAAATGATGGTGGCGGGAAACAGGCTTTTCGATGTTTCACACGCGGTGCAAAAGCTGGTTGAAAATCAGGGCTTCACGATTGTGCGCGAGTTTTGCGGACACGGCATAGGCGAGTTAATGCACGAAGCTCCGCAAGTTCCCAATTATGGTCGCCCCAGCACTGGGCCACGGTTGAAACCCGGTTGGGTGTTGGCGATTGAGCCGATGGTGAATTTAGGCCGCCGTGAAGTAGAGATGGGGGCTGATGGTTGGACAGTGAAAACCAAAGACGGTCAACCGTCTTCCCACTTCGAGCATACCATTGCGGTGACGGAAGATGGCCCTCAAGTGATGACGGCCTTCGATGATGGAAGCATTCTTTTGTAAGAGGTTTTTGTGAGGGAAAATCACAGAAGACAAGCGAGCTGCTTGCAAATCGAAAGTCCGCAGTTATAATGCGCGTTTCGCAAATGCAGGTAAGCCTGTGATTTCAGGCAAAATCGCGCTTCAAAGTTAAATATGTCCAAAGAAGATGCCATAGAAGTACAGGCGACCGTGCTTGAAACCCTGCCTAACGCCATGTTCAAAGTGGAGTTGGATAGCATGGAAAACAAGCCGCAAGTGCTGGCGCATATTTCAGGGCGAATGCGAAAGAACTTTATCAAGATTTTGCCTGGCGATAAGGTGTTAGTCGAGTTATCGCCTTACGATTTGACCCGCGGACGAATCGTATATCGTTTCAAGTAAAGTTTAGCTTCAGAGTCATTCAGACCATGGTCAGATCATGACAGGTTGTTGATAACGAGAGAGAGATTATGAAAGTTAGAGCGTCAGTTAAAAAGATTTGCGTTAAGTGCAAAGTTATTCATCGGCACGGGGTCGTTCGTGTCATTTGCGAGAACCCGAAGCATAAACAACGGCAAGGGTAAGTTACGGAGGAATTGTTTAAGTATGGCTCGTATTGCAGGCGTTGATTTGCCACCCCAAAAGCGTTCACAGATCGGGTTGA
>JAYSVR010000626.1:0-29945 GCA_043718445.1 Acidobacteriota bacterium
AAACTTAACTTCATGGTGTACCTCCTAGACGCCATTTTCACATACTTCTACTCCGGTTGGCGGGGGCTACCGGCGTAGTCCCGCTTTTAATCGCACCCCGCCGACCGTCAGCGTAGCTGTTGCCGCTACGTCATCATCTTTTTTATGGTAGAGCCTCACGATAACTGCCTGGCTTCCACCGTTCAGATAGAAATCCCGTACGGCATAACCTAACGAACTTCCCAGCCAAAGGCCGCCGAAGATACGTTCAAAATCGCCATAGCTGTTAATCGTCACCGCCGTGTCAGTCGGCCCGCGCAGCGCGCGTCCGATGAAGGCCGTGATTGAAGTAGCGACGCCGGTGATCGTGCGTACGCCGCTGGGAATTTCTTCAAGGTAGACGCCGGGATAGGTTGGTGTAACTGGCATGGAATGCTCCCCTCTCTGCTTGGATTATGGTTTGTATGACCTTCAAATTTCGTGCTTGCCTAAGCCTGCCGCGTCGGTCGAGTTTGCTGTGACAAGCGCCTGAATGTCGGCGAACCGTTGCTGATTCACCGCATAGCGTATCTGTTTGTCATGCGCTTGCCTGACCACCAGCAAGTCCTGGATCAGCAATTGTTCCAGCGCGGCTTGCACTTGCGGTTGCGAGTATTGGGTCTGTTGTTTCAGCAACCACCAGTGCATCACACCAACCAGCGTGTCTTGTGCTTCTGGATGTTCAGCTAGATAAGTAAGGAGTTCGTAAGCAAGCGGCGAAAGCCTACCTGCGGCTGAATTGTTTTCCATGACACATTCTCCGGGAAAAATTCTCCGGCTGCTGCTCGGTGACACCGGTTGGGATACAAGTGCTGTGCCAGTGCCTAAGTCTTTATGTTTGCTCTGAGCGGCTGGCTGAATCCGGCCAATATTTACTGAGTTATGGCGAACAACTGCCCTGACAATCGGCTAAGTTCAGGGCTGGTGAGGTTTAACGGTATGCTGATTTTGTCCTACCGACGATGCGTTTTTTATCCTACCTGCAAGAGGTGAAGATGCCCTCGTTATTTCTGAAGCGGGCGGCGTCAATATGATGTTTACGTAGTAATTCCCAAAACGCGCGGCGGTTCTTCTGGGCTGCTTGCGCCGCCTGCGACACATTGCCGTGATACAAAATCAACATCGTCTCGAGGTAATCCTGTTCAAAACGCGCTTTGGCTTCTCGAAACGAGTGCGCGGCACCAGCACTGGTTTGCACGGGCAGTTCTAAATCGTCGGCTTCGATAACTGGACGAGTTGCCAGAGCCACCGCATTGGCGACCAGATTTTCTAGTTCTCGCACATTCCCCGGCCAGTCATGCAGCAATAAAAGCTGTTCTGCCTCATGGCTGAAGGTTTGCGCAGGGCTGTCGAATTCTGCGGTGTAGCGTTTGAGAAAGGCTTGCGCCAACAAAAGTACGTCTTCGCGTCGTTCCCGCAAAGGAGGCATTTTTAGTTGGATAATCTTGAGCCGGTAATAAAGATCGGCACGTAATCCACCACTTTTGACCGCAGAGGCAAGGTCGGCATTGGTGGCCGCAATGATTCTTACGTTGGCTTTTAGCGGTTTCACCGAACCCAGCGGACGGTATTCTTTATCTTGCAGGAAGCGCAACAATTTCACCTGAGTCATTGGCGGAGTACTGTCCACTTCATCCAGAAACAGCGTCCCGCCATCGGCTTCTGCGAGTAAACCGGCTCGGCAATCGCGGGCATCGGTGAACGCGCCGCGCTGATGGCCGAAGAGTTCGTTTTCAATCAGCTCAACCGGAATCGCTCCGCAATTTAGGGGAATGAAAGGCCCGTATGCTCGCCCGCTGCCATAATGAATAGCACGCGCACACAACTCCTTCCCCGTGCCGGTTTCTCCGGTAATCAATACGCCCGCGTCACAGCGCGCAACACTGGGGATTTTTTCTACCACGGCGCGAAAGTTCGGACTCACACCAATCATTTGCTGTAAGCCAAGTTCAATCGTAGGCGAATTCAAAGAGGTATTTTTCATAGTAGGCCTTGATGAAATGCACACTCACTCGGTCCCTGATTCGTTTCAGATGCCGATTAGTGTTGCCCTTAGTTTTTGCGGTGTTTCTCGCTGACTCGTGCAAGAGCCTCAGTGCAGGTCTTTTCCGACTTATACCGGCATGGAATCCTGATCGTCATGGCGTTCTCAGGCCAACCGAGTAACACTGCGCTTGATAACCAAAAAACAAAACGGGCAAAATTATTAACCGCATTGTTGCAATGACTGTCTTGCAACGAATTCGGGCTGACATTGGCGGGGGGAATGTAAAACACCCGGCTTAGGGCGTCAACAAAACCAGCGTGCATTCGCTATTGGCTTACTGCTGGTCGTGAAGCGAAAGCCCCGCCAGCACTATGTCCATAGGCAGGATGGGTGCAGCCGATATAGCGTATGTCCTTCACACTTGGCTGACCGTATCACTTTCAGATAATCAATTCACACCTTATAAAACGAATAAAGGCGCGCGAGATTTCTCTCCGCGCGCCTTTATGCTGATTGGTGAATCGCTAAACCCAACCAAACAAACGCATCGCATTTTCTTTGAGAATCAACGGACGCACTTCATCCTTGATCGCAATCTTCTCGAAATCGGCCAGCCAGCGATCCGGCGCGATCAACGGATAGTCAGAGCCGAACAGTACTTTGTGTTTCAGCAACGTGTTCGCGTATTGCACCAGCGTCGGGGAGAAATACTTCGGCGACCAGCCCGACAAATCAATGTATACCTGCGGTTTGTGCAAACACACCGAGATGGCTTCATCCTGCCAGGGGAAGGAAGGGTGCGCCATGATGATCGGCATATCGGGGAAGTCCACCGCGACATCGTCAATATCCATCGGGTTGCCGTATTTCAACCGCACGCCGCCGCCACCCGGCATGCCCGTGCCGATGCCGCTGTGTCCGGTGTGCATGATGACGGGCAGTTTGGCTTCGTTGATGACTTCGTAAAACGGATAAACCTTCGGGTCGTTCGGATGAAACTGTTGCAAGGGCGGATGCAACTTGAAACCGCGTATGCCGCCCGCCGCAATCAATCGCTTTGCCTCATCCACCGCTTCCCTACCGCGCATAGGGTCTACGCTGGCGAAGGCAATCATGATGTCGCTGTTTTCTGCCGCGAAGGCTGCGATCTCGTCATTCGGAATCGGCGGACGACCGGTGAGCTTTTCGTCTACGGTAAAGACGACGCAACCGATTTTGCGCTCGCGGTAATAGGCGGCGAGTTCGTGGCGATTGGGGCCTACGCCAGCTTTGCCGAAATACTTTTGCGCGGCTTCATTTGCGGCATTGTCTTCGAGTTCGGTTTCGAGGTGTACGTGCGTGTCAATCGCAATCAAATCGTTAGTCTGCATGTTTTTCCTTTGAGTCTTATGAATCTTCTGTGAGCGGCGTATACTGCCGCTGCCCAAACAACCTTTACCAGAAAGAGAGATTGGTTATGACAGAACTTACCGTCGAAAATCTTTTCCATCAGATCGTGCAATTGCCGCCGCAGCAGCAGTCCGAATTGTGGCAGATGCTGGAGCCATTGATGAAAGCTGCGCCTGTTAAAAATGGCCTACGATCGCAAACCGCATCCAGCAAGAATGGGGTTAAGAACGGCACGGCTCCCAAACAGAAACTTGAGCCTATTCACACGCCTGATCGGTCGCGTGAAATGCAGTGGCTGCACGACCACTCACGCGAATACATCGGTCAATTCGTAGCATTGGACGGTGATCGCTTAATCGCTCACGGCCCTGACGCTAAGGCAGTTTATGCTGCTGCCAGAGCCGACGGCGCATATCTGCCCTTAGTGGATTCCATCGAAGACCCAGATCGGCTTTTTGTTTTTTAGCCATGCGAATTCAACGACTCGACGAACCTGCTCAATTAGGGTTTTCGCTAGCCTTCATTACAGCGACGAGGCCACGGGGATCACCGTTCCTATCGCGTTACGCTATGAAGGACGTGAGATTGAAACCAAGGCAATCGTTGACCCAGGCGCAGCAGTTTGCTTATTCAAACGCGAACATGGCGAAGAACTCGGCATCCCCATTGAGCAAGGTGAACCTGTCACACTGGATTCACTCGGCGGGCCGATTCAGGCTTTCGGCCACGAAGTCGTTTTGCAAACCGGCAACATCGTTTTTGAAAGCATCGTCTATTTCGCCAAATATCACGGCCTCAAACGCAATCTGTTGGGACGGCAAGGCTGGGGTCGCAAAATACTGATTGGCATCAACGATAACGACTGCGTGCTTTACCTAAACAGCCTCGCCCCCTAATCGCCTTTCACCTTATCCCATCCTGCAAATGTACCGCCCGTTTCAGCAAGCTGTTTGAGCAACGGCGCAGGCTCCCACGCGACGCCGTGTTGCGCGTGAAATTCGCACACGCGGTCGTATACGTTTTTCAGCCCCACCGTGTCGGCGTACCACATTGGCCCGCCGCGCCACGCGGGAAAGCCGTAACCATTCAGATAAACAATATCAATGTCGCTCGCGCGCAAAGCGAAGCCTTCGTCGAGAATCTTCGCGCCTTCGTTGATGAGCGCGTAAAGACAGCGTTCGACGATTTCTGTCGCACCGATCTCGCGCCGCGCAATGCCTGCTTCTTTCGCAGTGCTTTCGATCAACGCCGCGATTTCGGGGTCGGGAATGGCGCGGCGGTTCTCGTCGTACTTGTACCAGCCCGCGCCGGTCTTTTGTCCGTAACGCCCCAACGCATAGAGCTTGTCTACGACCAGAGCCTGCCGCAGCCCGGCGGGTTCGTGCTGTTTGTTTTCGGTGCGCACAAAGACGCCGACATCAATGCCGGCCATATCGTCTACGGCAAGGATGCCCATCGCCATGCCGAAATCAGTGAGGGCTTTGTCTACGGCTGCAACGTCAGCGCCTTCTTCGACGAGGAAATGGCCTTCGCGCATGTATTGAAAAAACATCCGATTGCCAACAAAGCCAGGGCAATTGCCGACGAGTACGCCGACCTTTTTCATCAACTTGGCGAGTGCGAAGGAACTGGTGATAGTTTCATCGCTCGTCGCTTTGCCGCGTACGATTTCGAGCAAGCGCATCACATTCGCCGGACTAAAGAAATGTAAGCCAATCACCGACGACGGGCGCGCAGTCGTCGCGGCAATGTCATCAAGGTTCAGCGATGACGTATTGCTGGCGAGCAACGCGCCGGGCTTCGCGCGTTTATCTAACTCGGTGAAGATTTCTCTCTTGAGCGCCATGTTTTCAAAGACGGCTTCGATAATGACATCGGCGTTTTCAAAACCGTCGTAACTCAGTGTCGGTGTAATCAACGCCAGCCGCTGTGCCATCGCGTCTTCGGTCAAGCGCCCCTTCTTGACGGTGTTCGCGTAGTTCTTGCTGATCGTAGCGATGCCGCGATCTAACGCTTCCTGCGTCGTTTCCTTCAGCAATACAGGTACGCCTGCGTTGACGAAATTCATCGCAATGCCGCCGCCCATCGTACCTGCACCAATGATGGCGACTTGTTTGATTTCGATGGGTTTGGCTTCAGGTGACAAGCCGGGGATTTTGGCGACTTCACGTTCGGCGAAGAAAACATGCATCAACGCTTTGGCCTGATCTGAGAACAGGCATTGCTCAAACAGCTTGCGTTCGACTTGCACGCCTTCAGCGAAGGGCAATTTCGTAGCCGCTTCAATCGCGTCAATCGCCACCAACGGAGCGGGCAAGCCACGAGCAGTCTTTTTTGCATTCGCCCGCGCTGCCGCAAAGATCGGCGCATTCGTCGCCTCATCGCCCAGCCTGTCGGTGCGCTCGCTGGTTTTAGGATGCGCTGTGTTCGCCGCAATCTTTTCGCGAATGAACGCCGAAGCGCCTGCCAGCAAGTCGCCTTCGATCAAATGGTCAACGATGCCAGCGGTCAGTGCGTCAGCGGCTTTAACCGGCGCGCCACTCACACACATTTCGAGTGCTTTCTCGACGCCTGCCAGTCGCGGCAAACGTTGCGTACCCGCCGCGCCGGGGATGATGCCGAGTTTGACTTCGGGTTGACCAACCTGCGCGGCTTGGTCAGCGACTCGGTAATGACAAGCCATCGCGATTTCGAGTCCGCCGCCAAACGCCGAACCGTGCAAGGCGGCGACGACCGGCTTGGGTGAATCTTCGAGCGCAGCAAGCAACGGCAACAGACTGCCTTCTTTCTTTTCGCCCGCGACGACCTTGCCGAATTCCTTGATGTCGGCTCCCGCGATGAACGTGCGCCCGCCGCCAATCAGCACGATGCCTTTGATTGCGGCATCAGCGTTGGCGCGTTCGACGCCCGCTGCGATGCCTTCGGGCACGCCGGGACTGAGCGCGTTGACCGGCGGATTGTTGATCGTAATGACAGCCAGTTCGCCGTCGTATGAGTAAGAGACCAGATCATTCATTGGTTACGGATTCCTTATGGATTGAAAAATAAAAACGGTTTGACGCAACCGGCGTCGTTTTAAGGCAATTCTTCAGTGCGATTCGTGGCAATAGTTGCAAGCGTTGCTCGCATTGGTTTCGCGGTGACAGTTCATGCAACTTTCCATCGTGATGGGTTTCTCTTTCCACAACGCTTCGCGTTCGGCGACCGCGCCGTGACAGCGGTCGCATTTCGCGCCCGCTTCGAGATGCACGCGGTGTGAGAACCAAACAAAATCAGGCAGTTGATAAATCCGCACCCACGGAACGGCAGCCTTGTCGTTGTGATATTTGGTCAGTTCTTTAATCGCAGTTTTTTCGGCGGCGGTGTCTTCGTGGCAGGCCATACATTTCGCCGTTGCGGGAAACGTCATCTTTTCGCCCGGTTCAGGATTGACGTGGCAGCCCTGACATTTCAGCCCTTGCCCGACGTGCAGCTTGTGGCTGAACGGCAGCGGTTGCTTGGGCGGCTCAGGCACTTGCGGCGTTTGGGCCAACAGGCCAATCGTGACGACGCTTGCCAGCAAAATGATTTTGATGAGGTTACGCATTTACTTCACTGCCAGCGGTTTGGTTTCGCCTTCGCTCATACCAAGCGACCATTTGATCGCCTCGAAATACATTTGCTGAATTTGCGGATTGTCCCAAAACTCAGCCGCATGGCCGAGCGTCGAATAGAACACGCGACCCTTGCCGTGCATCTTTGACCACGCGACCGGAAAGTCATTGTCGGTGCGATGTACGCGCGGGTTTTTCATATCCAGCTTGCTCACGTCGAGATGCGCAAGTACGCGAATTTTGTCGCGCGAAAAATCTTTGTGTTGGTAATGCTCGTCTTTGATGACAGAGATTTTCGGGAAGTGCTTCATCGCGGGAAACAGCGGATCGTCAATGACGACCGTCGCGTCTGTGACTCCCCACGGATGTTCGTCAAAGCGCGCGCCGAGCATCTCGCCGAATTCGGGCCAAGAGAAAAACGCCGTCGAAGCCGTATGCGCCGCGACGAAGCCCTTGCCGTCTTCTTTGATGAACGACATCAGATCGGCGCGTTGTTGGTCGGTCAGTTCAATCTCGCGTACGCCATAAAAAAAGATCGCGTCGAAATAATTGAGATTCTTGTTCGTCGTCGGGCGCGTGCCGCCGCTCATCATGACTGGCTGTTTGGTGATGAGTTGTGAATCGGTACGAATCACCATGTCATAAGCGCCCGACTCGCGCCCCAGCCGTTCCATCGTCACCAACGCGCGCGTGACGGAATCATGCTGTACGCCAAAACGTTGATCGCCCCACGCCAGCACTTGCTTGCGCGCAGGCTTTTGTTGCGGCGGACGACCCGGCGGCGGGCCTTGCGGTTGAGTTGGTTGTTGTGCAGCTTGCGAGAAAGGCAGCGCGCACAACGCGACGAACAAAATCAAAAGGTAACGCATTATTTTTTCGCTCCTTCTTTCCCCACTTCTTTGGACTTTTCCTCGCGGATAATTTCGACCAATGCGCGCAAGCCCGCCGTATAAGATCGCCAGCCCAAGCCCATAATCGAAGCCTTCACCGCTGGCGTAATAATCGAACCCTGATGAATCGCATCGCGCGTGCCGAGATTCGAGATATGCGTTTCAACGGTTGGGAACGGCATCGCTTTGATCGCGTCGTGCAAGGCTACGCTGTGAAAGCTCAAGCCCGCCGGGTTGATGACGGCTCCGGCTACGTCGTCAATGTATTTGTGAAACGTATCCACGATCACGCCTTCGTGATTTGATTGCACGATGATGAGTTCGACGTTGAGTTCGGCGGCGAGCTTGTTCAGTTGCTCATTGATCTGCGGCAACGTCGTCACGCCGTAAATGTTAGGCTCGCGGCGTCCGAGCAAATTCAAGTTGGGGCCGTGTACGACGAGGATTTTGAGTTTTCCAGTTTGCATGGTTTGTGCGTTTACTCGCCCAACAAAGATGACCGGCAATGTACTCAATAACAAAGCTGCGAAAAGAATTTTGATTCTGTTCATGTGATTTCAACATTCCTTGCGGCTTTGCCGCAGTGATGTGCGGAAAGGCTTCGCCTTTCCGTTAGGGTCGCTTTTTTATCGGGGCTACGCCCCAAACGTCAGTGAAAATCCAGTTATCTTGGAAAGTAAAATCAATTTGCGGTCTAAGCAGTGACGCTACGGGCGTAGCCCGATCAATGATTACGCCTAGCGGAAAGGCAGAGCCTTTCCGCACATCACTGCGGCAGAGCCGCGCAGCAAGCCATCATTACGGCAACGCAAACGCAATCACCGTATCCGCCGTTGAAGGGTCGGCAATAAAGCCTCCGCCAGTAGCCGTAATCACGACATATTGCTTGCCGTCTTTGCCGCGATAAGTCACCGGCGCAGAGTGCGCGCCCGCGTCAATTTTCGTCACCCACAATTCTTTGCCGGTCTTGGAATCAAACGCGCGAAAGCGGCTGTCATCGGTCGCGCCGATAAACACTAAGCCACTTGCCGTAGCCAATGAGCCGCCCAAATTCGGGCGACCAGTTTTCTGTTGGTTTTCGGGCAAGCCTTCAGTTATGCCCAACACCGATTGCCAAGCGATTTCACCCGTATTCACATTGACCGCAAACAGCCTGCCCCACGGCGGAGCCTGACAAGGCCAGCGCGTTTCCGGCTGCCAAAACCGCGCCGTAGGCCCCAGCGGACTCGTGCGCGACCACGGCGTACGCGCGCCTTCTGGATTTTTGACCATTTGCCCAATCGCGCCCAGATCGTGCGTATTGATGAACAGCAGCCCCAGTCGCGGGTCATAAGACATCGGATTCCAGTTGCCGCCGCCCAGCGTACCGGGAAAGACTACGGAAGGCTTTGTCGTATAAAGCGTATACGGCCCTTCGTTGTGCATGCCGCCGTCGCGGTCAAACAAGGCATCGCAATACTTGCGATGTTCGGGCGTGAGGTTAGCCATTTCTTCGCGCTTGAAACTGTTGCGCGCGAGCGGGCCCGGCTTCAGCGGAAAAGGTTGCGTAGCCCAACTCGCTTCGCCCGGCACATCGGTTTTGGGAATCGGTCTTTCTTCGACGCCGTAAATCGCCTTGCCGTCGCGGCGATCAAGAATGAACAGCAAACCCATCTTCGACATCAGCGCCACGGCAGGAATCTTTTTGCCTTTGACCGTCACGTCAAACAGCGTCGGCGGAGTACACAAATCGTAATCCCACAAATCGTGATGCACCGCTTGAAAGTGCCATTTCACTTTGCCCGTATTCGCATCGAGCGCGACCAGCGTGCTGCCATAAAGATTCGCGCCTTTGCGGTCGCCGCCGTAATAGTCATAGGTCGGCGAACCGAGCGGCAGAAAGACGAGGCCGCGCGCTGTGTCTACGGTCATCATGCTCCAGACGTTCGCGCCGGAGCGGTCTTTCCAACTCGCGCCTTCCCACGTGTCGTGCCCCGCTTCGCCCGGACGCGGCACGGTGTGAAACGTCCACGCCAGCTTGCCCGTGCGCGCATCCCACGCGCGCACATCGCCTGACGAACCCAGCATCGGCGCTTCCTGCGTATGCGCGCCGGTGATGATCAAGCCCTTATACATAATCGGCGGCGACGACAGTCCGAACGAAGCCTGATCGTAGCCATTCATCACGCCGACTTTCATATCCACTGCGCCGTTATTGCCAAAGCCTGCGGCGGGCTGTCCGGTCTTTGCTTCAAGCGCAATCAAGTCTCCATTGGACGTGCCGAAGAACAAGCGCGGTGCGGTTTGCGCATCGCCCGCCCAATACTCCAAGCCGCGCGTCGCCGCTTCGCCGCGCTTGATTTCATAAGCCCAAATTTCTTTGCCGGTTTCGGGTTCGAGCGCGACTACGCGACGGTATGCGGTGGTGAGATACATCACGCCATTCACGACCAGCGGCACGGCCTGCGATTCGTGATTGCGGCGACGCGCGCCACGAGGTGGCGCACCGGGAGCCCCAGGTGGTAGCTGCCGTTGCGGGCCTTCAGCAGCCGTCGGCGGTTGGTAATTTTCCGGTTTCTGATGATACGTCCACGCGCGCACGAGCTTCGTGACGTTGGCGGGTGTGATGTCGTTCAGCGTCGAATAACGCTGTCCGCCCGCGTCGTTGCCAAACGTAGGCCAATCGGTCGCCGTTTTTTTCTGGCCTTGCACGGAGTAGAGCGACAAGCCGATCAAGCCAGCAATTAACAAGGTTGGTAATAAAGTTCGCGTTCCAAGTTTCATAACAAACATTCCAAAAAGAGTTGCACCATCTTGCGGCTATGCCGCAGTGATGTGCGGAAAGGCTATGCCTTTCCGGCAGGAGTGCTAATTGATTGGGGGCTACGCCCCAACCGTCAATCAAGCTGCGTGAATTTGAATGACGATGCGGGCGTAGCCCGATTGATGCTTACGCCTACCGGAAAGGCATAGCCTTTCCGCACATCACTGCGGCACAGCCGCAAAACACCATCAGATAAAATCACTTTGCCTTACCGGCTAAAACCGTATCAATAAATTCCAGCGTCTTCTTCAACGCCTGATTCATCGCCGCGTGCGTGGCTTCGGGCGTCTTGCCGATGAAGCTGTGGTCTACGTCGGGAATCACAATCAATTCGCTTTTGACGCCTTTGGCTTTGAGCGCGTCGTACATGATTTGCGATTGCTTGACGTTGACGACGCGGTCTGCCGAACCGTGAATGAGCAGCATCGGCGGGTCGTTCGCGTCAATGAAATTCACAGCACTCGCGGCTTGTCGGTTGGCGCATTCTTCGCCGCTCTTGCAACCCAGAAAGGTTGCATCAGCACCGCCGTTCATTTGCGCGAAATCGAAAATGCCGTACCAGATCACCGCGCCGCTCACGCAATCAGATTCATCAGGCACTTTTGTCGCGCCATTGCCAGCGGGTTGCGGAGGCGCGAGTTTGGCTTCTCCGCACGAGACGGCGGCGAGTCCCGCGAGTTGTCCGCCCGCCGAACTGCCCCAGATGACGACGCGGTTTTTATCTATGCCGTATTTCGCCGCCTGCGCACGCAACCAGCGCAATGCAGTCTTCGTGTCGTGTTCCGCCGCCGGGAATTTCGCTTCGCCGCTCAAACGATAACGAATCGAAGCGACGACGTAGCCTTTCTTTGCCAGCCCCACGAACACGCCGGGGAAATCTTCAATCGCGCCCGCATTGCGCGGACGATCCGCCGCCCAGCCTCCGCCCGCGACGTAGACAACCAACGGACGCGCAGCTTTTAGATCATTGGGCGCTTGTCCCGGCGGCAAGTAGAGATCAAGTTTCAGTTGCCGATAACCGGGAATGATCGAATAGGTCAGATCAGGCAGACCAGTTACGCCGCCCGCGAATTTCACTTCGGGTTGCGGGTAGCGTTCGTCGAGGATGGCTTCTTTGCCAGTGGGGACTTGCGCAAAGACGCTTGCTGCGTTGAGCAAAAGCAACGCGCAACACGACGTGAAAAAAGAAGGAAAGAGTTTTTGTCGCATTGAATTGATTAGTCGTTAACAGTAAAGGCCAGAAGCAAGAATACGGAGCAAACGGAAATAACGGAACGGACAGAAAACAATAAAACTCAACTTCCGTTTGTTCTGTTATTTCCGTTTGTTCCGTATTCTCGTCTTGGTTGCTAAAACACGTACTTCAGCGCGAATTGCATGATGCGCGGGTCTTGCGCAGTCAGGATTCTGCCGAAGTTCGCGTTGTTCAGCGCGACGACCGGAGCATTCGCGTTGAGCCGGTTGGGCACGTTGAAGGTTTCCCAGCGGAATTGCATGGTCTGGCCAGCGAAAAAGTTCCGCGCGTTGAAGGCATAGTTGCGCACGAACCAGAACGCATCGCCGTGATATTGATTGCCGCCGGTCTTGGTTACGACGTTGACCGCCGAAGCCGCTTGATGTCCGTAACGCGCGGGCAACGCGCTGGTTTCGACCTTGAATTCCTGCAAGGCATCAGGGAAAGGCATCGGCAGGTTCAAGTTATTGAACGGATCGTTATGCGTGCCGCCATCCATCACATAAGTCATACCGTTCGCCAGTCCGCCCGCGACTGAAATCGCCACCGTCGGGAAGTTCTTATTCGTATTCAAATCAGCGTTCGGTGCCGAAGTCGCCAGGCCCGAAAGGAAAATCAACTCCGTTGCGACGCGACCATTGAGCGGCAATTCGACTACGCGCTGTTGGTCAATGACTTGGCCGATACCGTTGCTGACGGTTTCGACGCCGGCCACGCCAGCGGTGATGCTGACCTGTTCGGTCACGGCACCGACTTCGAGCGAGACGTTGATTTCAGGGTTTGAATTCACCTGCAACACGATGCCCGCCTGATTGAAGGTCTTGAATCCTTCCTTCGTCACCTTGAGTTGATAAGGCCCAACCGGCAGGTTCGGCAGCGTATATCCGCCATCGGCATTGCTTACCGCGGTGCGCGCCTGCGCCGTATCGGTTTGTGTGATGGTGATTTGCGCGCCCGCTACAACATTATTGCTGCCGTCTTGAATCGTGCCGGAAACCTGCGAACCGGCGGTCGCTTGCGCCCACGCGCTCACACAAAGCAACAAGCCGATAAGGGCTACGCTGAATGCTCTCATTGCTGTTTTCATTGGTTCTATCTCCTTGATGCCAGTGTGGTGGGTTGATGGATTGAGCTTGTCCGTAATTCAAACTTCGAGTTTTACGGTTGGTTTAATGTTCGGGAAAATTTTTTCAACGGCGGCTTGTTTTGCCATGCCATATGCATTCACCGGCTGTGAGCGATTGACCCACAGCGTGTAGTGCAAATGGTCGGCACGCGGATTGTCGGTGTTGGGATGCAGCAAAATCGTCAAGCCCAAGCTGTTGAGTTGCAGCCACGGCACGATGATCGGCAGCAGGTCGTTGGTGAAGCCGAAATAAAACGACGGCGTCACGTGGGGGCCACGCGGTTCTAGATTCCAGTTACCCAGTTCGACCGGGAAACGTTCAATCGTCCACTTGCGCACCAGCACGGCTTTTTCGTGCGTGTCGTCGTCGAAATAGAAATGCGCGTGATAGCTTTTGATGTCGGTGTATGGTCGCGGCGACTTGGGCAAGCCGCGCTCTTCGCCCGGACGCACGCTCAACGGCGCTGACGGCGTTTCTTTATAAGTTTCATATCCCCACGGACTCTTGCCTATATCAGGCGGCGGCACGATGGCTTTGAAATTTGAACTGGCGTCTTGCCCGACAGCTTCGGCGCTGCCGACGGTCAAGCCTGCTGCCGTCAATCCCGTGCCAATCAGAAACTGACGGCGCACGGGCGAAAGCAAATCTGCCCACGCCTGATCTTCTTCGGTGTTGCGGATGATGTTTTCTTCGTTGGTCATAACTTGTTCCTCCCTGATTCAAACTTGATTCAAAACATTTATTGCGCCGCGTGCATTTGGGCGTAATGCCTACGATAAGGTCGCCACGTCGCGTAAAACAAAACTGCCGACACCAGCGATGCCAAGCCCACCGTGATCGCCACTGACACGCCGACCATTTTCGGGTCTTTGAATAAATAGTCGTTGAAAAAGCCCGGCAGAAACGGCCCTAGAATCAGGCCGAATAAGTTCAGCGTGAAGACCTGCAACGCGCCGACTTGGCCGCGCACCTGATTGGGCAGAATCAATTGCAACGAAGCGTAAGAACTGCCAATCGGCATCGCCAGAAAGAAAAAGGCTGGAACGAGTAAAGCGAGTTGCAGATTCAACGAGTTCATCGCCATCGCCAACGAAAAAAAGATTCCGGCGCAAGCTGTCGCCAAGACGCCGACGCGCAAAGGCGCATCGGTCTTGCCCTCTCGTTGCCAATAATCGCAAAGCCTGCCGCCGAGATAAGCTCCGAGCAAACCCGTGACGAGCGAAAGCACGCCAAGCGTCAAGCCCGCTTCTTTTCTCGTCCAGCCGTGTACACGAATAAAAAACGAAGGCAGCCAGGCTTGCTGCGAATAGTTGCAGAGCGCCTGAAATGCGAAGGCCAGACAGATGCCGACGACCGATTGCCAGCGCAATTTGATCTGGTCAAAGACTTCGCTGAGGCTCAACGCGCTGGCTTTGCCACCCAATAAATTTTTGCGTTCAGGTTCTTTGATCGTGAATACCAGCAAGGTCGCCAACAGCCCCGGCAAACCGGCGACGAGAAAGGTCAAGCGCCACGAACCCAACGCGCCAATCACTAATCCGCCGACAATCAGCGCGAGGCCAGAGCCGAAAAATACGCCCATCGAAAATACGCTTAACGCCGTCGCCAATCGCTCTTTCGGAAAGTAATCAGACAACAACGAAAACGCCGACGGCGATAACGTAGCCTCGCCTACGCCGACGCCCATGCGGGCGAGAAAGAGCGTAGTAAAGCTGCGCGCCATCGCACACATCGCGGTCATCACGCTCCACCCAAAAATGCCCGCAGCGACCAGATTGCGGCGATTGCTACGGTCTACGAACCGTCCCATCGGCATGCCCAGCAACGTATAAAAAATGCCGAAGGCCAGCCCCTGCAACAATCCCATCTGCGTATCGCTGACGCCCAAATCCAGCTTGATAGGGTCAACCAGCAAGCCGAGTATTTGGCGGTCAATAAACGACAGCGTATTGCACAGCATCAGCACGATGGCGACATACCACGCATAGTTCAGATTCGTGGCGTCGGTTCGTTCGGCCACGTGATCGTTCATCATGGGCGTCATGGATTTTCCTTGCGTTAGTTGTAAGTTGAGAGTGAAAAAGCGGGCGCAATATATTACGAGATTAGGTTAGCTGCAAATGCACTATATTTCACAGATGATTAGGGCATCCGCTGCGGCACAGCCCTTCGTGAAAGCCCTCGGCGTTGAGCGTGTCGAAATAGGTCGCCGACATGCGCTTGGCCGCAATCACCGCCGCCCACCATTGATTGCTGACGATGGGCACATCCATCACGCTGAAAAGTTCGAGCGGCATGTCGGCCTGCACAATCGCGTAAGGCTTGCGCTCGGCGAACACTTCTTGCCGCAATTGCGCGAACCACGCTTTCTGATGTTCAGCGGCGGCGCGCGTGCAATCGAGTTGTTTGTCGTTTCTTTCTGGTCTTTCTGGTCGTTCCGTCATAAATCAAACTCACTGACGCCAGCCAATTCCGCGAATAAAGGTTTTAATCTGTGTGTGCAATGCAGGCGATGCTTCGGTTGTGACGCTTTCCCGCACCAACAAATTGGGAATGCGCTGTACATCCAAAAACTGTTTCTGTTGCGGATAGTCCCAGCCGCGTACGTCGTCATCGGGCGGCAGATAAAAAATCACGCCATCAATGCCACGCAACGCTTCGCGCTGAAACCATTGGTCGGCGGCTTCGAGCGGAAAGACGCGCGGGCTGTCGGCATCACGGTGAACCTTGCGAAAGAGGCAAGCGAGCAAATCTTTGCCGAGCGCGATGTCGCGTCCGGCGGCGCGCGTGCCGTGCCAGTCGTCTTCGGCAACGACAACGGCTCCGTGTGATTCAATCGCTTGATGCAAGCCCGTGTGATTGAGCGGAAGGCCTTTGACCAACAAGCGCAGGCCGTTGAGCGGCGGGCGGCGTTTCAATTCGATAACGGCTTGTTGTGCGAGCGTCGCGTATTCAGTGCGCTCCATAAAATGACTTGCGCCGATCAAGGCGAGCGCGTCGGTGCCGCTGAGTTTCGGACGCGCGCGACGGCGCAAGCGCAACAATTGACGCATCGCAACGCGTGCTTCGTTCGACTCGGTAATCGCTTGTTTCAGCGCGTCATCGCTAATCACACGGCCTGTGATCTCAGCCAAACGCGCAGCGAGTTCACGGGTACGCGCCAAGCCATAAGCCGCGCTGTGGGGCGAGCGCGTATGCAGCAGATCGTAAAGATGCAGCGGCGGAATTGAAGTGGTTGCCAACTTTTCAGATTGTTGGCGCACGACTTCGCTCAGATAAAGAAATAATTTGTGCTGCGGTTCTGCGGTGCGCGGGATGATGAGCAACTTGAGAAACGACCAGTCGCCCGCCAGCACTCGATCAAAAATGCAGCGCACGCCGGTTTCAAATACCGGCTCCATCCATTCGTCAGCGAGCGGCGTCAGGTTGTGTGGCGGACTCAGCAGCACGGGAAAACATCCCGCAGCGCGAATGAGTTCGACCGGCACGGTGTTGGCGGTCACGCCTACGACAGGAATGCCCGCTGCGTGCTGCGCCAGCGCGGCGGCTTGCCGATGGTTGTAATGCCAACGCAATTTTTCGAGAGCGTTCTCCATACTCAAGCTGCAATCACAACACAGTCGCCTTCCCATTTGAAATTAGCATTGAGTCCAGCTTTGCGCGTGATCTGTTCGACGTAAGCCGCTACGGCTTGACCGCGTTCGTTGTTGCCCAACGGTTCCGGTGCGCCGTTGGGATGAATCCAACAGGGAATGAATCCAGCATGTTCGACGCCGCTTTTGCTCACGTCGCAAAAAGCGATCAGCGCGTTCTTCGCTTCGGGATGAAACGGAAACGTCGGATAGTCAGGGTCAGGCGCGAAGCCGAAAAGTTCGCGGCGACGTTACGCCCACGCCAGTCGCGCGGGACTCGCGTTGTTCTCTACATTCAAAGCGCGAGTCACAGTGACGAAATTGCCGAGTCCATGAAAGATCGGCTTGCCTTTATAAATTTCGATGCCGCGCAGGATGTGCGCGTGATGGCCGACAATGATGTCGGCGCCTGCTTCGATGGCGGCTTTCGCTACCTTCCGTTCATACATCGCCAACAGCGCAGGTGTATGCGCCACGCCTTTGTGAAAGGCGACGGTCAGCACGTCCACCTGCGCGCGCAAGGCTTCGATGTCGGCTTGCATGGCCTCGAGCGTGACCGGTTCGGCAAAGGTTATGGCTTAACTTTAGGTGTATGGGTTAGGAACCTGCCCTACACCTCCGCTCGCGTTTTTCCCGTAAACGCAATTGCAAACCGAACAAGCCGTTTTCGCCGCCCGTGATCGCGGGAAATTGAAGGTAGGCGATTTGCACTGCGGCCGAGAGCGCGAGGCTGACGATGGCGATGTAAAAGTGCGACGAGCCACGCGTCGAAAACGAATACCAAGCGACCAGCCCGGCGACGGCGGCAGAGATAACAATGCCCAACAAAATCGCCGCGAGGTAGGTCAGCCATCCGCCATATACGCTCGTGACCATGCCACTTTCAGAAACGGTGGTTGTCATCATCCCGACTGAGAGCGCGCCTACGCCAAACCAGAGCGTAGGCGTCTAACTGGTTTGCGACATACGCCACTGTGCTGCCCTCTGGTCTATTTCTTTGATGAAGCCATCTTTACCGTCAATGTATCCGTCCATATTCTGCGGGTATTCCTGCGCCAACTTGCCCTTTAGCTCGCTGTACGCTTGCGCCTCTTCGGGGTGAGCAATCAGGTAGTCGCGGAACGCCAAGTGACGCGCGACTTGTGCTGAACCGGCCTCGAATGAATGCACATGATGAGTTCTGATTCCTTCCTGATTATCTTTGCGGAAGTATCGGCGACCGGGAATGCCGAACTCACCCATCACTTCATAGCCAAGAGATTCCATCGCGACACGCTGAACGTCTAAAGCCGTGATGTCGTTGACCTCGATTAACATATCCAGGATGGGCTTCGCGTAAATGTCAGGGATCGCCGTGCTGCCAATGTGGTGGATTGCCAAAACATTTTCGCCCAAGGCAGCAGCAACAGATTTCGCTTCTGCCTCGAATGCCTCTCGCCATCCAGGATTGTGTGGCACTACTACTACGTGACTCATAAATTAATTGATTGTGTATTACTTGCACGACAAGCGCGGTTCCAGCGCGCTGACTTTTTCTTTCACGATGAAGCTGCCATCCGTTGCGGTAATGCGCAAGAAATTATTCATATAAGATTCTCCAAGTTGCCTTCGCCGAGCCAAACGTTCCAGCCGCTTTCTACGCCAGGGTGAAAGCCCGGATAGAGTTGGCCTTGGCGGTTGCGCACATCGCCATATATTTTTTGCAGCGCCGCGATCTGTTGCGACGTAAAGCAATTCGCCGCTTCAACACCTGAACAAAGCGACAAATCTTTTGCCGCATCGAACTTGCACTGGCGCGGGTCGTCAATCAATCCGTCGGCCAAGCCATCCAGCGCATCGCATTTCGCCAGCACCTTCGCT
Organism: Acidobacteriota bacterium; assembly: GCA_043718445.1. Classification (GTDB taxonomy): domain Bacteria; phylum Acidobacteriota; class Blastocatellia; order RBC074; family RBC074; genus JACPYM01. The sequence goes on from JAYSVR010000626.1 coordinate 18,534, forward strand.
TCGAGCAATTTCAATTTTGCGTTTGAAACAATTGGCTGCGACAGATTGTTCGCATCGGGAAACATCGCTTGCCCGTTCCAGATAAACGCGAAGTGAAACCCCGTCAGGTTATAAGCCGGAGCGCCGACGATGATGCCATCAAAGTCTTCAGGGTAACGTTGCGCCGCGATCATTCCCTGCCGTCCGCCGCCCGAACAGCCCGTAAAATAAGCCTTGCGCGCGGCCTCGCCATAAAACTGTTTGACGATTTCTTTCGCCGTGACCGTCGTCAGATGAAAGGCGCGTTCGGCGAAATCCAACTCGCCTTGCGGATTGTTGAACGCCCAACTTGTATCGCCGCCGTTGCCCTTATGCCCCGTGTCAGTCGTCGCCGTCGCATAATTCCGCCGCCAGCCAATTGACGTATCCGTGATCGTACCTGCGTTGCCGCCGATGCCTACGACGAGCAATTTGTGATTCCAGTCGGCGGGCAGATTCACTTCAAAGCCGATGGTTTGTTCAATCGTGCCCGTGACTTTGCACCGCGCCGGTTCAGCCGCGATGACTTCAGCCGAAACGATAGCTGCGTGGTTAGTCAGGCGTGCGTTGGCTAAGTCTTGACAGGCGCGGCGGGTTTGCCCAGAAACCGACAGCGCGCTCAGTGCAAGCCAACTAAACAGGAAGAAGATTTTTTTAGCAGACATAAGCCTCACCACGGAAAGATTTTGAACAACACACATCACGACCGACGCGCCCAGCAAAAATGGAATCGTGAATTTTTGATGTTCGCCCAATTCGATATTCGTCAGCCCGACCAGCAAAAACGTAGCAGGTGTCAGCGGACTGACGGGAAAGCCCGTCGTCATTTGTCCGAGCAACGCGCCTTGCGCAACTTGCACCGCCGGGACACCCAATGTTTTCGCGGCTTCGGCGACGACGGGCAATACGCCGAAGTAAAACGAATCAGGGTCAAACAACAAACTCAGCGGCATCGAAAGCAAACCCATCACCAACGGGATATGCCGCGCCATCGCTTGCGGTAAGTGCCCGACAGCGGCTTGTGCCATCGCGGTCAGCATGCCCGATTCTTTCATAATGCCGGTGAAGGCTCCGGCGGCAAAAAGTATAGCGGCCATCAGCAACGCGGCTTGCGCGTGCGCATCAACACGCTCACGTTGCGCGGCGGCATTGGGGTAATTCAACAACAACGCCAGCGCCGTGCCGAGCATAAAAGCTACGACGGGTTCGACCTTGCCGCTGACCATTGCGCCCAACACCAACGCCGTCAAAAACAGGTTGAGCCAAAACCGGTTGGGACGGCGCAAGCTGATTTCTTGAGCGGTCAGCGTTCGTTCAACCGAGTTGGTTTCGTGTCTCTGTCCGCGCAAATCCAAACGTTTTTCTTCGCGCAGCCCCAACCAATACGAAACCGCGAAAAGATAAACGAGGTCTACGGCAACCACTGGAATGAGCGGATTGAAAAGCTCCGTCACCGGCAGATGCAACGCGGCGGCAGCGCGTATGGTCGGTCCGCCCCATGGCAGCATATTGATGATTCCCGCTGCCAGCGCCGTCGCGCACGCCAGCACTCGCCGATCCATTCCCAGCCGGTCATACAAGGGCATCATCACCGGAATCACAATCAGAAACGTAATCGCGCCTGACCCGTCCAGCATGACCAGCGCCGCCAGCAACGCCGTGCCGGTCACGATGCGCGCCGGACGATGGCCTACGGCGCGCAGGATGCGGGCAATGATGGGGTCGAGCATTCCCGCGTCAGACATAATTCCGAAATACAAAATGGCAAAGACCGTCATCCCCGCAACTGGCGCAATGGCACGAATGCCCGTGACCATAAACGCGCCAACCTTCCAGCCGAAGCCGCCGAGCAAGGCGGCGATGATGGGTACGACGATTAGGGCTACGAGCGGCGATATGCGTTTGCTAAGAATCGCCGCCAGCAAAACTACGATTGTGAATAGACCAAGCAGAGCAAGCATCAAATGGTTCCTTTGCCGTAGCGACGGTAGCGCAATCTGCCGAGATTGCGCCGCTCCGTCATTTAGCCCCTGCCAATCAACGGACGCCTTGCATAGGCAGGAAATTCAATGCACTCGTTGAAATCAAGGTGCGTAATTTTCAACCCCGCAATCTCGGCAGATTGCGCTACCGTCTTTCACTGCGTCGCTTCACACCAATTCTGCCGGAATTTCAATTTCCATACTCAGCAACAAAAAACTCAACGTTTTGCCATGCGTATCAAGATTGAGCGATTGATTGACGCCGCCATCAAGCGCGCCGGTCAGCACAAAATTGAGCGCGCCTAGTTTCGGCAATACGTAACGTTGCACCTGACCGGGCTGGCGGTGACGGAAGAGCGCCCAGACTTTGGCTTCGGTGACCTGTTCGACCAGCAGCGGAAACACCGCCGCTTCGTAAGCAATCACGCTGACGTTGAGCGTATCGCCCTTGTCGCCCGTGCGTCCGTGCGCGAGGCGATGCAAAGGCACGCGAATGGTTTTCGTAGTCTTCACTGGTTCCATTGTTGGGCTTATCCCAGAAACGTAAACGAAGCCGGTAAGAGTTCGCGCGGCACCAAGCACGCGACAGAATTCAGCCGCTGGGTGATGACGGTTCGTATGCCGCCGCCGCCCGCCGGGCCGTTGGTATAAAGCGCAGTCACTTCATTCATCAACCGTTCGACTTGCACGCGGTCGGCACAAGCTCCCGCAGCACGTAAACGAGTTTCGTTATCAGATGCAGGTCGCAATTCACTCATCGCGCGCCCGTGATCGTCGCCAAAAACACTGAGCGAGCCGATCAAATCAAAGCGCAACGACAAAGCACTGCCGATCCGCTTGCGAATAACTTCCGCCGCCAGTCGCGCGCGCGCTTCGGCGTTCGGCCCTGCATAAGAGATTTCGCCTTCGCCCAGCCAACCGCCCGCGTAACAAACCAAGGCTTTCAAGGTCGCAGGCCGCGCGTGTCCGCGAATGCCGGTAACGGCGACGCGATTGGCGGCGAGTGCGATCACTTCGGCCTCAGCAATATCTGCGACAACATCGGGCGTGAGATAGGCCGCCGGGTCGTGCAATTCATAGAGCAATTGTTCTTTGACGGTTTGCGCATTGACTACGCCACCGGTCGCGTCGGCTTTGGTGATGACGAACGAACCGTCGGCGCTGATTTCGGCGATGGGAAAGCCTATGTTGTGCAAGTCGGGTACGTCTTTGAAACCGGGGTCGGCGAAATATCCACCCGTGACTTGCGCGCCGCATTCGAGCAAATGCCCCGCCATCGTCGCGCGCGCCAGCCGTACCCAATCAGTTTCGCTCCAATTGAAATGCGCCATCGCGGGGCCTACGACGAGCGAAGGATCGGCAACGCGACCGGTGACGACGACTTGCGCGCCAGCGCGTAAGGCCGCAGCAATCGCGTCAGCGCCGAGATAAACATTCGCGCTGATGATTTCGCGCGCAGCGTCTTCGGGTTTGAGGTAGCCGCGTAAAAACGCGCGTCCTCGTTCATCAGATAAATCATCGCCTGCGACAATAGCGATGCGAATGTTCGTGATGCCTTGTTCGTTGGCGATTTGGCGAATCAGTCGGGCTGCGGCAAGTGGATTGGCTGCGCCAAAATTGCTGACGATGGGAATGTGATGAGCTACGCAACGTTGCAACACCGGTCGCACCATCGCTTCGAGCAGGGGCGCGTAACCGCGTTCAGGATTGGTGCGCCGCTCGAGTTGCGCCAGTGCCAGCGTACGTTCGGCCAGCGTCTCAAAAATCAGTACACCCTTGCCGCCGCGCGATGAGCGTTTCGACAACTGGCATAGCAGAATCGGTGCGATCTCCGCCAAAGCCTGCGGCACATCCGATAGCAAGCGTGTCGTGATGCATTCGTTTTTTCAGGGAATAAGCTTGATCGTGACGCGGCGTTGGTCAGCATCCGTCACACCGTCGCAAGGTTCCGGTTCAGTCTTTGCGTTGACGCTCACAGTGGCGGCGGGCAGGCCGAGGCCGATGAGAATTTCACCGATTTTGTTAGCCCGTTTGGCAGCGACAGATTCTGCCTCGACGAATTTCTTGCCGTTAGACAACCACGTCGTAGCGCGATAGCCCGTCACTTCGATTTTCGTGGCATTGATCGCTTTGGCGACGCGCGCGGTTTCGCCCACGATGCGCGTCGTATGCAGCGTCAAATAATCGCTGTCGAAATCGAATGGCACATTGAATTCACGCTGCGACGTATCCTTGCCCGGTTCGCGCATCGAATCAACAAAACGGCGCGCGGGCGCAGGCGGCGCTTCCATCCCGTCTTCGGCGGGCAACAACGTATTGCAACCGCGATTGAGTTCAGCGATGACTGAAATTCTGATCGGCTTCAACGGAATGCCGCCACAGATGCGCGGCTCGTTGGTCACTGTGCCTTCGACTAAAACTTCGTGATTCAGTTGCGGCGGATAAAACGCTGACGCGCTGCTGCCCTGCAAGCCGAGGAAATATAGTTCGCCATCGTATTCAGCCAACCAGCACGGCATCGTTTTGGTGTCGCGCACAATCGGGCAAGCCACGAAGTTGCGCCGATTGGCGGGCGGCGTGTTATTGCGGGTGGCGCTCGTTCCGCTCGTCATAAACAACGCAACCAGCATCATCAAAACTGTCAGTGTTTTTTTCATAAGCTACTGTCACAAAACGCTCAGGAAATTTTCCAAATCCACTTTTTCTTGTTCGGTCAATTTCATATCGAAACGCCGATCATAGAAATCTATCAACTCGCGCAGGTTCTTCGCCGAGCCGTTTGAGTAATACGGCGCGCGGGCGGCCAGTCCGCGAAACTGTCCCATCACGATGGAACCAACGTCTACGCATTTGCCCGTAATCAGTGCGCGTCCCGGATCGTTCGTATAAATCACGCGGCCTAGATAAGGGTGCGGCAGCGCGTCTTTGTTGCAGGTCACTTTGAACACCGGCAACTCAGCCTTGTCGCTGAAAACGGGCGGTTCCGTCCACGTAGGATAGTTCGTCGTGCCCACGTCAACCCAGCCGGGCGCGAGGTCTTGTCCGGTCATTTGTACGTTGTGGCAGGTCGAACAACTGCGCTTGATCGGATTGCCCAAGCCAATCGAATTCATGTGCGCGACATCCCGAATCCAGAACAGACGAAACATAAACACATCGTTGCCGCGCGCAACTGATGCGCGAAACTCGCGCTGCATGTCGCTTAGTTCTTTCGCCATCGCTTCGGGTTTCTTCCACGCATCGAACAAACGAAACACCGGGTCACGATTGTTATTGGCGAGTACATGAATCTTTCCTTCAGCCATCGCGCGCGGCCCTAAGCCGAGCGGCCCGCCCGCTTCAACCAAACTGCCGCCCCATTGATCGTGGCTTTGACCAATAAAAACCTGTTGCTCAAATGCGACGATCTTTTCTACATCCTCACGGCGAATGCCTCCTTGCCGGCCTTCTTGGTGATCGCGGTAAGCGCCATTGGCTTGTTGCTTCAACGTCAGGTGGCGCGAATCAGCCATCAAGTTCATGCCGACGGGCTTGCCGGTGTCAGGGTCAGTCGCCATCAACACGCCAGTCTTGATGTTGAACACATCGTCCGGCGACATCACGTATTTCATATTCGCCACCGGTCGCGGACGGCGAAACACCGACACCGTAGGGTTCGCGCCTTTCAAACCGTAATCAGCATCAAGGTTAACGCCCGTCGGGTCGCGCACGATTTCAATCGTGAACTCCGGCTTGCCTTTGCTTTCGACCGGAGGCCACGCGAGGCCTATGCGAAACAGTCCGCGATTGAGCAACAACGAATGCGAACTCTCGAGCGCTTGCGGCAACTTGGGATTATTCGAACCGTCTACGGCAGCAAAGATTGGGTCTTCACCTTTGGTCACACGCCAGCGTTCGCGGATGGATTCAACCGAAACGCTCATCGCATTCGCAGGCTGATGACAGGTCACACAACCGCGCGGATTGATGCCCAGCGGTTCAAAAAACGGATGGCCTTTCATCTCAAGCGGCCCGCCCGCATTCAATACGCCAAGCTTGCCGTGCGCATTGTCGAAATTCATTTCGGCAGGCAACACGCCACCGCTGCCTGCTTCAATCCACGACAAAGGCCCTGACAAAGGTTTAGTTTGCGAATTGGCAACGCCGCTTGAACGTGTCGCCGCGAAGAGCGCCACGCCTGCCACGGCGATGACGGCAAAACGTATAAGGCTACGTTGAGATCGTATCCGATGCATCTATTTGTTCTTTTATAATCAGTGGTGGGCGAGAGAGTTAAGCATTGATTCAGTCCGGCAACCAATGCCTCGTCACTGTAGCTTCAGAGAATGAAAAACGCCATTCTTCATCACGGCTGCCAAACGCTCGCGGTCTTGCAACACCGTCACATCGCGGCAGTTGACGAAGGCCACGACAGATGCGCGTGCGCTTCGACCAAGCCCGGCATCAACGTCGCGCCGTGGCAATCAATGACTTCAGCGCCTTCGCGCGCGAGCAGTTCAGCGCCTTCGGCAACTGCCGCGATGTGATTGCCTTCGACGCGCACTTCGCCAGAAAACAAATCGCGGCCTGTGCCGTCAAAGATCATCGCGTTGGTGAATAGGATTGGTTTCATTCAATCAATCTTTCTCGGCAACCTTTCCCGCAGCCGCGCGAAAGCCCGCAGCCGCAATGCCCGCCAACGCACAAAGTTCATCGTTGTCGCCCGTGTCGCCCGAAATGCCGACCGCGCCAATTACGTCACCGTCTTCATCCAGAATCAGCACACCGCCCGGCGAAGGCACTGCGCGTCCCTGACTGATCGCATAAAGCGAAGTGGATGAACGCAGGAAACTTTTCGGCGCGTGCCGTGATCTCACGCGTGCCAAAGCCCATGCCCAGCGCGCCCCACGCTTTGCCATAAGCAATATCGAATCGCACGATGCCCGCGCCGTCTTCGCGTTTGAAAGCGATGACGTGTCCGCCTGCGTCTAGCACAGCGACGGCGAGCGGAGCGAGTTTCAGTTTGCGGCCTTCAGCCAACGCCGCATCCATCATGGTTTCAGCATCTTTGAGTTTTAGTTTTGCCATCGGGTTGAAAAAGCGAAAGGCGCACGGGCGTGAGTTGCCGGTGCGCCTTTCCTGTGAACAGGGTTAGAAGGTGAGTTTCAGCGCCAACTGAATCTGGCGCGGATCGAACGTCCGATTGATCGCGCCAAACGTAGCGTTGGTACGATTGCCGTCTGCCGGATAGAAGTTGGTCTTGTTCAGCAAGTTAAAAAACTCGCCGCGTAATTGCAGCTTCATGTTTTCGCGCGGCAGCCGGAAGTTTTTATGCAACCCAAAATCCAATTGATAAAACGGATGGCTGCGCTCGGTGTTGCGTCCCGCGTTGCCGAAGGGTTGCGAACGGTCGGTCGGTATCACCACGTTGGCCGCGTTGAAATAGTTGGTGATCGTGCGTTGGCCTGCGGGCGCGAGCGCTTCGCCGATGAGGTTGGGTCGCGGATTGCCGCTGGCGACTTGGAACGCCGCCGCCGGTGAATAGCGCAACGTAATCGGCTGGCCGCTCCACATATTGTTGATGAAGCTCACTTGCCAGCCGCCCACTACGGCATCCGCTACGGCATTCATATTCGCACCGAACTTGCGGCCTTTGCCGAGCGGCGCATCCCACACGACGCTGGTTACGCTGGTCAGCGTTTGGTCGTAAGCCGACAAGCCTTTTTCCGCTGCGATGTTGAAATAGTTTTGCGGCGAAGTGCCGTTGCCGTTCGGGTTTTCCAACGCCTGCGCCGAATTGTCTATCGCCTTTGAATAGGTGAACGAACTCAGCAAATACAACCCGCCTGCGGCTCTTCGCTCAAAGCGCAGTTGCAAGCCGTGATAGTTCGACCAGCCGCCGGGGAAGTTGATGTTGATCGCGGCGTAAGTCGGAATGCGCCGCCGCAATTGCACGTTGAGGTTTTCAGTCGGCGCATTCGGACGCGCCTGATTGAAATCGGCGAACATCGGCAGCTTCAGCGCGCGATTGCCGACGTAACCCACGTCCACCAGGGTGTTGCGCGCGATCTCTTTCTGAATCGAGAGAAACCAGTTTTGCACGTAGCTGCTTTGCGTATCGCGCGGAATGTATTTCACCGAAGCGTTAAGCGGGCGGAAGCTCGACGGCGCGGTGAAATCAACCGGATAGCCTTGCATCGTCGTGCGGAAGGTCGCTTCGGTCGGCAGTTGATTGATCGTACCGTTGACGACCTGCGGCCCGTTGACCGCCAGCAAATTGCCCGTGCCCGCGCGATTGAAATGGTTGTAACTGATGCCGTAACCGCCGCGCGCCACGAAACCCCACGGGCCAGTGTAAGCAAAGCCCAGACGCGGCCCCCAATTGTTGCGGTCGGGATTGAGCAACGCGCGGTCGGCCAGCGAACCGGCTTTGGCTAGCACGATGGTATTCGTCGCCGGATCGAAATTGCTCGACTTGAGATCGCGCTCCCATTGCGGCGTGGCGTATTCGTAACGCACGCCCAGATTGAGCGTCAGCTTTGAATTGACCTTGAAATCATCCTGGACATAACCGAAGTGCATGCGCTGGTTATATTGCGCGATAAAGAAATTCACGAGCGCGAAATTGCTGCGCAAGCCGAACATAAAGTCAGCCAGGTTATAAGTGAGTTGGTCAGCCGCAGCGCCTGTCGGACGGCTGAAATTGCCGTTGTATGTGTCCTGCCCGTAAAGCGGATTCACGTCCATGATTTCGGTGTGAACGCGTTGAAATTCATAACCAGTCTTGAACGAGTGCCGCCCCAGTTGGAACGAGTAATTCACTTTCGGGTTCACGACGAACGGATGCTGCCATTGCGGATTGGTCGCGCGGCGTCCGAGGCTGGTGAAACCCGTGATGTTTTGCGTCGTGATCGGGCCGGTCAATGAGCGGTCTTCGGGCAAGCCGGTGATGCCGAAAAGTTCGCGCATGCTGGGGCCGCCGATGCCTACGGGGTCTTTGCCCGCGCGCGTGCGCGTGAGTCCCATGCGAAATTCCAACAGCGAAGTCGTCGTCGTCGCCCACGTCACCGCGCCCGCGAGTTGCTGATTCAACACGCGCGTGAATCCGTTGCCCGAACCGCCCGACGCGCCCGGTATCAGAGGCTCGTTGAATACGTTGCTCTTGCGATGGCCGATGCGCACAAAGGCGTTGATGCGCGCGTTGAAATGGTGATCAATTTTCAGATCGCCTTTGTCATTGAAATCCTTGCTGCGCGGCGAGTATTGAAAGTTGTTCGCGCGTCCCGCCGCATTAGGCGCGGGCAAGTCGTTCAACACCTTCAACGCAAACGGCGTAATCTTGTTGACCGGAATCGGCGTGTTCGCCGCGAAGGTTTCGTTCGTCAGCGGATTGCGCACCGCCTTGTCGAACAATCCCTTGCGGTCATTCAACGTCGGCAGCGTACTGAACAGCGGCACGCGGCTGACTTCGCGGTAGCCTTCATAACTCAAAAAGAAAAACGTCTTGTTGCGGCGAATCGGCCCGCCCACTACGCCGCCGAATTGGTTGCGTTGCAACACGGGTTTGACGCCGCCCAGCGGTTTGAAAAAGCCGATGGCATTGAGGTTCGTGTTGCGCACGAACTCCCACAAGCTCCCGTGAAAATTATTCGTGCCGCTCTTGACCGAAGCGTTGATGACCGCGCCGCCGCTGCGCCCGAACTCGGCGCTCATGTTGTTGGTCACGACTTTGAATTCTTCCAAAGCGTCGGGCGAAACCTGCATCGCCTGATTCGAGAAGTTCTGGTTGCTCGTGCCGTAAGAATTGTTGTCTACGCCGTCGAGCAGGAAGTTGTTGAAGGTCGAGCGCAAGCCGTTCGCATTGAACGAACCTTCGCGCGCGTCGCCGCCTTGCGAATCAACCGAAGCCGATAACGTAGATTGACGAATGCCGGTCGAGAGCAAAGCCAGCGACGAATATGACCGCCCATTCAACGGTAACTCGACAATTTGTTGGCGATTGATGATCTGCCCGCGATCACTCGATTCGGTTTCGAGCAACGTCGCCGCATCGCTGATCTGAACCGTCTCGGTGAGTTGTCCAACTTTGAGTGTGAGGTCTACGCGCAGGCGAGCGTTGATCGTGGGCGTGATGCCGGTGGCGACCGCGATAGAAAAGCCTTTCGCCTCGGCACTCACTTTGTAAGCGCCGAGCTTCACGTTAAGAAATTGATAGCTGCCGTTTTCATCCGTCGTGGCATTGGCTTCGATGCCCGTGCCCAGATTGGTCAGGGTGACTTTGGCTCCGGCGACGACATTGCCGCTGTCGTCGCGCACCGTACCTAACACAGTCGCCGTATCGAATTGCGCGAACGCAACAGCGGAAAGCATGAAACACCACACGACGGCCAAGCCAGTGGCAAATCGTAAAAAGCGGTAAACACTTCTCATAAAGGCCTCCTTGAAATCGGGTTGTTGATGGATGGTGGAAAGCGAGTTGCATACGTTAAATTACAGACGCTAAGACGTAACGCCTGTCATCCAGTTTCTGAAAACTGATATGTCACGAACAATAGGCGAGAACCCGCTGAAGGTAAACGCTAGCGCAAACCGTCGGCGAATTTGCCGTCCAGCAAGATGAACGCCATCCGCGCGACTTCGTTGGAACGATTGCTCCAGGCGTGATTGGTGCCGCGCTGAATCACCACGTCGCCCACGTTGAGTTTCGTTTCACCTTCATCCACGATCAGCCACAGTTCGCCCGTAATCAAAATGCCGTAATCAATCGTCTCGGTGCGATGCATCAGCTTGTGCGGCGAATCATCCTTATGCGTAGCCGCGCTTGCCGCGCCGATATGCGCGAAGCCCGCCGCGATGTCTGCGCCGGAAATGTTTTCCTGCACCGAGTCGGGCGGAATGTCTACGAAACGAATGATGCTGCCCTGCGGCGTAGGGTGAAGTTGCACCGGTCGCAACGTCGGGTCGTCGCCATTGTCAGGCTTCACTGGAATAGGCGCGGGACTCGCGTTCGTATTCCAGATTTCATAAAACACGGTTCCGGGTATCGCCTTGAAATCAATAATCGTGGCAGGCGGTGCATCTGAAACGATGACGGCTTTGCCCTGTTCGTTGTGTCCGGTGACGATCCGACGCATCGTGGGAAGACTCATAATTTTCCTTTCAGTTTAGTGTTCACCCTCGAATAGCGGCGGCGCATCGCCGTGGGCAAGTCATCAGTTGGTGGGCAATTGTGCTTCGAACTCTTTCAAGGTGTGGCAGCGAGCCGCAACCTCGAACAGTTCGTCCAGCAAAACAGGATCAGCTGACGCAGACACGCGATCAGAAATATGTTGCGGCACTTGGTTAAAACGTATCTGCAAGAGCCGCAGCAAGCCCGCCTGCTTTTCTTCGAGCTTGCCTTTTTTGCGTCCTTTGTTGATACCTCTGCGTTCGC
>JAYSVR010000627.1:0-3031 GCA_043718445.1 Acidobacteriota bacterium
GGCAAGAGATAGAGGCAAACAATGTCGCATGTGCCGCCGCGAAGGGATGAAACTCTTTTTGAAGGGCGAGAAGTGCTACAAGCCGTCGTGCCCGATTGAAAAGCGCGGCAAGCAACCGCCCGGACAGCACGGCCCGACTGCGCGTCGCAAACAGGCTGGTGGTTACGGCGAGCAATTGCGTGAGAAACAGCGCGTGAAACGTATTTACAATTTGCTCGAAACCCAGTTCCGCAATTATTTTGAAAAGGCTGTGCGCCAAAAAGGCGTGACGGGCGAGAACCTGCTTTTCTTGCTGGAACGTCGCTTGGATAACGTGGTTTACCGTTTGGGCTTCGCCATGTCGCGCCGTCAGGCGCGCCAGTTCGTGCGCCACGGCCACGTCACCGTCAATGGCAAGAAAGTGGACATCCCTTCCTTCCAGATTCGCGTAGGCGACGAAGTCGCTGTGTGCGAAAAGAGTTTGAGCAATACGCACATTCAAGGGGCATTCCAGACAGCAGGCGGACGCGGACGTTCGGCCTGGCTGAATGTCACCAACGCTGACAAGCTGGTTGGTAAAGTATCAGCCTTGCCGCGACGCGACGACGTTGACCCTGACATCAGGGAACAGTTGATCGTCGAGCTTTACAGCAAGTAATCGGGTCATATTGCAGATAAACCGTTTGGCGCCAAACGGCTTATTCTGTACGGCTAGCAATCAAGTAGGGAGAACCGGACAACCTATGTGGACTGGATTCCAAAAACCGAAGCGGTTGACCTGCGAAACGATGACCGAGCGGTATGGTCATTTTTCGGCCCAGCCGTTTGAACGCGGCTTCGGCACCACCATTGGCAATAGCCTGCGCCGCGCGTTGTTGTCTTCGATTGAAGGGACTGCCATCACTGCGGTACGCATTGACGGCGTGTTGCATGAGTTCTCTTCGATCCCCGGCGTGGTCGAAGACGCTACTGACATCATCCTCAACCTGAAACGGGTTCCTTTCAAATTGCACGAAGGGGAGGTCAAAACGATTCGCCTTTCTCGTTCTGAACCGGGGGCTTTGACCTCGGCGGACATTGAGATTGACGAGGACATTGACGTGCTCGACGACAATATTCACCTCGCTACGATCAGCGAAGGCGGCAGTTTGAATATTGAGTTGCGCTTGAAAAAAGGGCGCGGCTACGTTTCAGCCGACCGTAACTTCGATGACGATTTGCCGGTGGGTTACATTCCGGTTGACTCGGTGCATTCGCCGATCACGAAGTGCAACTTTCAGGTCGAAGCCGCTCGTTTAGGGCAGGATACTGATTACGACAAGCTCTTGATGGAAGTGTGGACGAACGGCAGCGTTACGCCGGAACACGCCATCGGTTTGGCCGCCAAGCTGATCAAAGATCACATGGCAATCTTCATCAACTTTGAAGAAGAGGTCGAACAGCAACCTGAGCCGATCGTAATTAAGCCGACGGCGTTGCATAACGAAAACCTTGATCGTTCGGTGGATGAGCTTGAGTTATCGGTGCGGTCTTATAACTGCCTGAAGAATTCCGACATTCGCTCGATTCGTGATTTGGTGCAAAAGAGCGAACCCGAAATGCTCAAGACCAAGAATTTCGGACGCAAGTCGTTGAACGAAATCAAAGACATTCTGGCTACGATGGGTTTAGGGCTGGGAATGAAATTCGACGACACGGGCGCGATGGTTCGCGGTCCAGAATAACGTGGCCCGTCCGTCGTAGTGATAAAGTAGTAGCAAGAAGTAGAAGGTAAAGATAAATGAGACATCTAGTCGCACATCGTAAGTTAGGGCGCACCTCGTCGCACCGCAAAGCCTTGTTGCGTAACTTGTGCGCTTCGCTGATCGAACACGAGCGCGTAATTACCACCTTGCCGAAAGCGAAAGAGTTGCGGCCTTTTGCCGAACACGTAATCACGTTAGGCCGTCGTGCCTTGAAAGCGCGTAACGAAGGCAAGAAAGCAGTCGCAGTTCACTTGGCACGTCAGGCTGCCGAGAGTTTCTTCTCAGGCAACTCGAACTGGGATAGCAAGAAGCACGATGCCAGCCAACCGCGTACCGCAGGCGTACTCGCCGTGCAAAAAGTCACGGGCGAATTGGCCGAGCGTTTCGCTGATCGTCCCGGCGGATACCTGCGCATCATGAAGCTCGGTCACCGCAAAGGTGACGGTGCTGAATTGGCGATTATCGAATTCGTTGACAGCAAAAAAGCGAAGGCCATCGAAGCCTAAGCTGTATTAATTTCAAGCTGGCTGAGCGTTTCGCGCTCGCACAGAACGTCAAACGCCTCAACCGTAAAAATCAATAACACGGTTGGGGCGTTTACTTTGTTTTGACCAATGAAGAGATTCTGAATGAAGGGATTCTGATTTGGTCTTCATCCCAAACCGGCTTTATGAAAAAAACGACGAGTAAGGCAAGCTCGAAAACAGGCGCGAAAAAGGCAGTGGCTAAACCCGCTAAAGCGCCCGCGTTACCCAAAGCAGTTTTAAGTAGCGATCATCTCAGCCTCGATCAAGTCAAAGAACTGATCGAACTCATTTCGGAAAAACAATTCACCGAATTTGAACTTGAACGCGGTTCGTTTCGCATGCGGCTTGGTCGCGGCAACACTGCCAAAGTGTCTGTCGAAACTGCGCAATCCGTTGTCACCCCCGCGCCGCAAGTTCAAGAAGCCGGGCGTCCAGCCGAAGCGTCGCCGGTCGCAGCACCTGCTGCCGCTCCGGCAGCAGAAGAAAGCCTGCACCTTCTGACCTCGCCCATCGTCGGCACTTATTATCAATCGGCTTCGCCGGCCAATCCGCCATTTGCTGAAATCGGTGCAACGATCAAATCAGGCCAAACGCTTTGCATCGTCGAAGCGATGAAGCTGATGAACGAGATTCAATCCGATGTGAGTGGTACGGTCGCCAAAATCTTCGTCGAGAACGGCCAGCCGGTGGAATACGGCCAACCCTTATTCGGAATCAAAATTTAGTAAGTGCTGAGTGCTAAGTGCTGAGTGCTGAGTTAAAGAAAACTACTAGCACTCA
>JAYSVR010000628.1:0-29909 GCA_043718445.1 Acidobacteriota bacterium
TGTCATTACCCAAATCTTTGCACGGTTTCAGCCCGCGAAGCGGGCGGCAGCATAAAGCCTGGGGTGAAGGCGTAAGCCGCAACCCCAGGGTAACAGGCAAAAAGATTCGTTAGCCCGCGAAGCGGGCGGCAGCCAGTAAAGCCTTACACCTATTTCGTATGACGAACTGTCGCCCGCCTTCGCGGGCTAGCGCCTAAATTTCGCGCTTTTCCTGAGGTTTCGCCCAGCTTCTACGAAGCCGCGCTCCACCCCAGGCTTTATGCTACCGCCCGCCTTCGCGGGTTGAAAACCAACCACACGTTTCGTGAAAAGATTTGGGTAATGACAAGCCTGACGCGCGGGCTACTGACACGTTTGCGTCGCGCTGGATATTTTGAATTTTGTCTTGCCGGAAAATTGCGAGCGATCAGACCTACGATCGAGCTTTGAGAAAATCAGTGAAGCGGCTCGTCGTTGGTCGGTGTGATCTTCACGAAACGTGAGGTTTCGTGAACAGCGCTGCGCCCTTTAGGTTGCCGGCATGTTTGCGTCAACGCGCACGGCTCTGGCTTGCACAAAAAAGGCCGAACCGTGGTCGGGTTCGGCCTTTTTTTCGTCGCATCTCAAACTTTAACAACCCGGCGGGAAGATGGGTATCGTATAACTCGCCACTCCGGTCAGCGTCAGTTTGTGCAGGTTGTGCCCTTGATTGAACGCGCCCCCACTCGACGCCGCATTGCGGTTCGCGTTGATCGCCGCGCCCAATATCGCACCGTCTGTGCCCATCGCCAGCTTCAGCCAGCCGCTGCGACCGGACGAAACGACTTGATCCAATCGCGGGACGGTGCGCGGGAAGCTGTCGCTCAACGAACCGCGTAACTGACAACCCGAAGCAGGCAGCGAGAAGCTATAAAGTTTCTCGGCGTCGTCATACATCTGCCCGAACAGTGTGCCCAACGTCGCCGCGCCCGTTGCCAGATTTCCGCCAATGCGATTGACGACCAGCAACGTATTGTTGCCATCCAACCGGCTGCCAAAATTCGAGAGCGCCAACATACGCGGCAACATGCCATACATCACGCCATCGAAATTCAGCGTCAGCGACGAAGCGTTCAAGTCGCAAGCAATCACGCCACCGGGCAAAGCCGGAATCGCTTCTGCACCTAAGTTCGCCGCGTGGCCACTGCTCAACTTCACGTATTCATCGCCGATCAAGGCGTTGAAATTCGTCGGGCAGCCGTTGCGATCAGTGGCGACCGCGACGAGATAGCCCGTCGTACCCGGATCGAGATCGTTCGCTAAAAAGCTCGCGGTCTGATTCGGCGTCAGGCAAAGGTAACTATCCGCGACCGAACAACTGCTGCCATCCACCAGGAACAGATGCACCGTCGCCGTGCGCGCCGGATCGGCATTCGTCAAGCTCACGCGCGTATTCTGCCGCGCCGGATTGCTCGCATCCGACGTCATCAGGTTGTAAATCAACACCGAACCAGCGCGTTGATCGCTCACCGGCGAATTAGCCGGATAAACCTGACCGGGGCCGAACGAAGCGCAATTCGCCGTCACGCAGGTCGTGATCGAACCCGCTGGCGTACCGTTAAACGTCGCCGAAGTCACCAAACACAGTTGCCCCGCCGCGCCGTCTCCGACTTCGACTTGATAGTTAATCGTGACGGTTTGATTCGGCGTGAGCGTACCCGACCAATTCACGGCGGTCTGGCTCACTGTGCAAGCGCCGGTGTTCGCGTTGCACGAAGCCGGTACGCCACGCAGTTGCGACGGCAGCGCCGCATTAAACGTCGCGGTCTGATTCACGATGCCGTTGTTAGTGAGTTGCGCCGTCAGGTTGAGCAGCGTGCCTGCTCCGACGCAGGTCGGAGGAATGGCAGCGACGACTGAAGCCATGTCTACGATCAATTGCGTCGTCACTCCGGCCACGATGCCCGGCCCGGCGTTCTCTGAAACGAGGTTGTTCACGGTCAGGGTTTTGACACCGACCGCCGTCGCCAGCACTCGCACCTCGACCGTGCAAGTCGTATTCGGCGCAATCACGCCGCCTGAAAAACTAATCGAAGTGCTATTGGCAAGCGCCGTCAACGTACCGCTGCACGCCGCATCCGGCGCAAACTTCCGCTGTGTTTCGGCATTAGGCTCGCTGGTCGGCAACAAGCTGCTCGCGGGCGCTACGACCAAGCCCGCAGGCAAAGTGGCACTGAAACCTACGCCAGACAGCGTCACGCCTGCGTTCGGATTCGTCAGCGTGAAGGTCAGCGTCGCTACGTTATTCAACAGCAAATTGCTTTGCGAGAAACTCATGCTCAACGTCGGCGGCGATGCCACCGTATGCGACACGCCCGCGCTCACGCCGCCGTTGAATTGCGCATCGCCCGCATAAGTCGCGGTCAACGTACGCAAGCCGCTCGTCGCCAATGCCACTGTGCAAGTGCCTGCCGCGACCGTACCTGTGCAACTGTTCACGCCATCGCTCACCGTAACGTTACCCGTCGGCGTGCCTGCACCCGGCGCATTCACGACGACTGAATAATTGACCACTACGTTTTGATTGACCGATGAAGGGTCAGGCACATCCGCCGTAATCGTCGTTGTCGTATCAGCCTTGTTGACCGTATGCGCTACGCCCGCCGAGGCCGGACTCAGGTTGAAATTCGCGTCGCCGTTATAAGTCGCCGTCAGCGTCTTTGCTCCCGCTGTCGTTGAAACCAAATTGCACGAAGTCGCAGGCAGCATGATCGTGCAACTTTGCGCACCATCGCTCACCGTGATCGTACCCGTCAGCACGCCCACGCCCGGCGCATTCACCGCGACATTCGCCGTCACCGCGTAAGGCTGTCCGACGACCGACGGGTCAGGCACATCCGCCGTAATCGTCGTCGTCGTGTCAGCTTTGTTCACCTGATGCGGTACGCCTGCCGACGCTGGACTGGTGTTAAAGCTCGCATCACCGTTGTAAGTCGCGGTCAGTGTTTTCGCGCCCGCCGTCGTCGAAGTCAGGTTGCACGAAGTCGCGGGCAACGTGATCGTGCAGCTTTGCGCACCATCGCTCACCGTGATCGTACCCGTCGGCGTGCCCACGCCCGGCGCATTCACCGCGACGTTCGCCGTCACCGCGTAAGGCTGTCCGACGACCGATGGGTCAGGCACATCCGCCGTAATCGTCGTCGTCGTGTCAGCCTTGTTCACTTGATGCGGAACACCCGCCGACGCCGGACTCACGTTGTAACTCGCATCGCCGTTGTAAGTCGCCGTCAACGTCTTCGCGCCCACCGAAGTACTCGGCAGGTTACAACTCGTCGCAGGCAAAGTGATCGTGCAGTTGTTCGTGCCGTCACTCACCGTGATCGAACCTGTCGGGGTGCCTGCACCGGGACTGTTGACCGTGACGTTCGCCGTCACCGCGTATTGCTGCCCGATGACCGACGGGTCGGGCGTATCCGCCGTGATCGTCGTCGTCGTGTCGGCCTTGTTCACCTGATGCGCCGCGCCCGGTGAAGCCGCGCTCGCGTTGTAATTCGCGTCGCCCTGATAGGTCGCCGTCAAAGTGCGCGCGCCCGGCGTGAACAGCGCCACTACGCATTGCCCCGCCGCAACTGTGCCCGTGCAACTATTGACGCCATCCGACACCAGCACATTGCCCGTCGGCGTACCGCTGCCCGGCGCTGTCACTGCGACTGAATACGTCACCGTCACGTTCTGTCCGACGACCGAAGGATCGGGCGCGTCGGAAAGAATCGCCGTCGTCGTATTCGCCTTGTTGACTGTATGCGTCACGCCCGCCGAGGTGCCACCGTTGAAATTCATATCGCCGACATACATCGCCGTGAGCGTCTTCGCGCCCGCCGTCAGCGAAGTCAGATTGCAAGAAGTCGCAGGCAACGTAATCACGCAAGTGCCGCCCGTGCCATCGCTGACATTGATCGCACCCGTCGGCGTCCCCACGCCCGGCGCGACGACCGCAACGGCCACGTCTACCTGATAGGCTTGCCCAGTCACCGAAGGATCGGGCGCATCCGCAGTGATCGTCGTGGTCGTACTCGGCTTGTTGACCGTATGCGACGCAGTACCCGCGCTGCCGTTGTAATTCGCATCACCCGCATACGTTGCGGTGATCGTCTTCGCGCCCGTTGAAGTCGAAGTGATATTGCAAGTACCCGCGCTCACCGCCGCCACACACATTCCGCCCGTGCCGTCAGTGACCGTCACGTTGCCGGTTAGCGCCGCGCCAATTGCGCCCGGTGCATTCACCGTCACGCTCCAATTCACGGCGTAAGCCTCGCCCACAATCGTCGGCGTCAAACCCAACGTCGCTGCATTGGTAATCACTGTCGTCGTGTCTGCTTTGTTCACTGTATGCGGTGTCGCCGGTGATGACGCGCTGCCGTTGTAATTCGCATCGCCTGCATAGGTCGCGGTGATGCTCTTCACGCCCGCCGTAGTCGAGACGATGTTGCACGTACCCGCGCTGACCGCTGCCACACACGTATTGCCGCCGCCCGCGTCCACCGTCACGTTGCCCGTGAGCGCCGCACCAACTGCGCCCGGCGCATTCACCGTCACGCTCCAATTCACTGCATACGACTGTCCCACCACAGTCGCTGTCGCCAACGCCACCGCATTCGTGATCGTCGTAGTCGTCGCCGCCTGATTCACCGTATGCGCCGCGCTTGTCGCGCTGCCGTTAAAATTGCTGTCCATCACATAGGTCGCCGTAATCGTCTTCGCTCCGACCGTCGTCGAAGTGAGACTGCAACTACCTACGCCGCCGCTCAACGTCACTACACAAGTGCCGCCCGTTCCGTCACTCACGTTCACCATGCCCGTCGGCACGCCGCTGCCCGGAGCCACCGGAGCCACACTCACACTCACCGTGTAAGGCTGCCCCACAACGGTTGGTGTACCTGCTAGCGCCGCCGCGTTCGTAATCGTCGTAATCGTATTCGCTTTGTTCACCGTCAACGTCGCTGTCGCCGTTGCGCCTGGCCCACTCTCGACCGACGTAATCGCGCCCGTCGTATTCACCAGCGCACCGACCGCTGTCGTCGCAACCGTTACGCTGAACATGCAAGTCGTCGGCACCGGACTGCCCGCCGCCAGTGTGCCGCCGCTGAAGCTCACAGCATTCGGCGCGGTCGCCGTCAACGTACCGCCGCACGTAGCAGTCGGCCCGCTGTTCGCCACCGTCATGCCTGCCGGTAACGTATCACTGAACGCAATGCCTGTGAGCGCGACCGTCGTGTTGTTATTCGTGATCGTGAAACCCATCGAGGATGGCTGCCCCACCACCACCGTCGCGGGCGTGAATGCTTTGACCAGCACGGGCGCTCCGACCACGGTCAACGTCGCCGTATTGCTGGTCGCACCCGGACCAGTTTGAGTCGCTGAGATAACGCCCGTCGTATTGTCTTTGACGCCTGCCGTTGTGGCTTTGACTTGCACGCTGATTGCGCAAGCCGGACCGCCCGCGCCAATCGAACCGCCGATGTAACTGAAACTCGTCGCGCCGCCCACCAGCGCCGGACTGAACGAACCGCCGCAGGTGTTGGTCATCACGACCGGGTTGTCTACTTCGACACCCGCCGGGAAAGTGTCGTTAAAACTGATGTTGCTCAACGCCAAGCCGGCGTTCGGATTGGTCACGCTGAACGTCATCACCGAAGTTTCATTCACCTTGATTTGCGTCGGCAGGAAGCTCTTCGCCACCGTTGGCGGCGTAGCGACTTGATGCGGCACACCGGCTGAAACACTGCCGTTGAAATTGCTGTCCATCGAATAGGTCGCGGTCAAAGTGCGCAAGCCCGGCGTGTTCAACGTGATGTTGCAAGTGCCTGCTGCGACCGTGCCGATGCAGGAATCTACGCCGTCGCTGACCGTCACGTTACCCGTCGGCGTGCCGCTGCCGGGACTGTTCGCCACGACTGTGAAACTGACCGCCACGCTGGCCCCCGGGTTCGACGGGTCGGGCGTATCCGCCGTGATCGTTGTCGTCGTGTTGGCTTTATTGACCGTGTGAGCCGCGCCCGCTGAAGCCGCGCTCACATTGAAATTCGTGTCGCCGTTGTAAGTCGCCGTCAGCGTTTTAGCGCCTGCCGTAGTGCTGGTGAGCATGCACGTCGTCGCGGGCAGCGTGATTGTGCAGGTCTGCGAACCATCCGAAACCGTAATCGTTCCCGTCGGCGCGGTAGGCGTGGCGGCTCCGGGCGCAGCAACACTAACGCCTGCCGTCACGGTGTAAGGCTGTCCGACCACTGAAGGATCAGGCGTGTCATCAGTAATGCTCGCCACCGTGTTGGCTTTATTCACCGTGATGTTCGCCGTCGCGGGAGTGCTGTTCGTGCCGCCGTTGGTGGACGAAACCGAACTGATCGTATTCGTCCACGCCGCGACCTGAGCTTGTACGCCAGTCACCGTGCGAGTGATGGTGCAAGTGGTATTGGGCGCGATACTGCCGCCCGTCAGCGTGATTACATTGCCACTGATCGTGAGCGTACCGCCGCATTGCGGCGTCGCAGCTAAGTCCGGCGTCGTGATGCCCGCTGGCAATGTGTCGGTCAAAGCAATGCCCGTCAGATTGGCGGGGTTCGCTGCCGGATTGCTGACGAGAATGTTCAACGTCGTCGTTTGCCCAACCACAATCGGGCTTGCAACGAAATTCTTGCTGAACGTTGGCGGCGCGAATACGTTCAAAGTTGAGGTCGCGGGCGTCGAATTCGTACCCGTCTCGTTCGTGACGAGCGAGACTGAATTGTTTTTTGCGCCCGCCGTCGTGCCAGTCACGTCTACGCTAAAGCTGCACGAACCGCTGGCCGCAAGCGATGCGCCTGACAAACTGATCGTGCCGGAATTCGCCGCCGCCGTGATCGTACCGCCACCGCAAGTGCCAGTGACGTTCGGCGTCGCCGCTACGGTCAGTCCGGTGGGCAGCGTATCGGTAAAGCCTACGCCCGTCAGCCCGAAGGTCGCGTCGGCATTGGTGATGTTAAAGGTCAGCGAAGTCGTGCCGTTCAACGCGACCAAAGCCGCGCCAAACGCTTTCGTGAAAGTCGGAGCGTTCAGAACATTAAGCGTCACGGTGTTGCTATTCGCGCCCGCATTGGCCTGTGTCGAAGTCGCGCCGTTGGCGAAGTTCGGCTTGGCTCCGCTGCTCGTGCCTTTGACTTTGACCGTGACGATGCAAGGCGTTCCCACATTGATCGTCCCGCCCGAAAAACTTAGCGAAGTCGCGTTAGCCGCTGGCGCAAAGGTCGCCGCTCCACAACCGGCAGAAGCCATCGCCATCGGCACATCCGCCACCGCCAAACCCGACGGGAAGCTGTCGGTGAAAGCGACGTTGGTTAGTTGTTGCGCGCTGTTCGGATTGGTCAGCGTCAGCGTCAGCGTCGACGTGGTGAGGTTCGTGCCACTCAACGCAATGCTGGTGGGGCTGAAACCTTTGATGATGCCGGGCGCTTGAATGATTGGCGTAACCAGCGTGTTGGAATTGACCGTCGTGAAATTGCCGCCGCTCAAGCTCGCTGTATTGGAAACCGACGTAGCCGTGACGCCTGCGCCGATGGTGGCGTTGAACATCACCGTAATGCTCTTGCCCGCTGGCAGCGTGAAGTTTCCACTGAGTGGCACCATCACGGTTTCGCCTGACAACGCGGCGGTCGGAACTACGCGAGCCGCAGCGCGGCTGTTGATGACCATTGTCTTGGCGGGTTGATTGACGACCGCCGAGTCAGTACCGCGCGCGGTAGCAAGCGGGTCAGCCGAGTTGGACGCAGCCGCAGGAACCAAGTCGCTATCGCTCCCTGTGCTGCTGGCTGCAAACGCGCCGTCGAGCTTGACGTAGCCGTGCGGCGCAGCGAACGCGCTGAAAACCGGCCATAACGAGTTGCTCCATTGCCGCATCCGTGCGAAGAAGCCCGGCGTCGCGCTGCCACGCGGAGCCGCCAGTTGTGCTTGATTGCCTGATTGATTTCTGAGCTGTAGTTGTTCGGTCTCGATGGGCGCGAAGGTTGGCAGCATGCAAGCCGCCGAGCCGAACGTTGGGGCACCTGAGACTGTCACAGTCGCGCCGCTATTCGCCGCCGCGACGGAGGCAGCGCTCGCTTGCGTGACGTTCAAAGTTCCTGCGCTCTCGGTGAGTTGAATCACTCCGACCCCGGCGGCTGGCAACACATTACCGGAGATATTGGCGCACATCGTGGGCGTGCCTGTAGCCGTGACCGCCGCGAGTTCGATGTGCGCTCCATTTGTGTCAGTGAGCGTATTGCTGGTAATCGTGGCGTTCTGCGTGGAAGTGCCAATGGCCCGGACACGCACCACTTCCAGTAGGGCGTTCGCCGAAACCACGTTGTTGTTTATCTGGACATTCGCCGAAGCTGCATCCTGCGTCAGCACTAGAATGGCTTCTGCCGTGCCGTTGCCCGCCGTCCAGAGGGTGCCTGCTGCCGCAGGCGAAGGGTTCTGTCCAATATCGTTGTTTCTGATCTTCACATCAGCGTTCGTCACGTTGTTGCGAATGCCGACATTGATAGCGTGTTTCGAGGTCGAACCCAGCCGGTCAATGTTGTTGTTATCAACCGTCAGATCAAACGGGCCGGCGAAGGTATCGGCGATGACGGCTATGCCGCGGCTACCTACGATGTTGGTGAGCGTGTTGTTGCGAATTTGACCATTGACGGTTGGGCCGCTGCCGTCCAGGTCGCCATCAGTAACGTTAATCGCGCCGAGGTTGGTGAGCGGACGCATGATGTCGCTGAAGCTGTTCGAGTCAATGTCGAAATTGAAGGTTCCCGGTCCGCCGAAAGGTGCCATGAAAATGCCGCCATTGCCGACGGCGGCGGCGGTGTTGAAGGTCGAATTCTTGACCGTCGCGCTAATCGTGCCGGTGAACCCGGTCTGCGTCAGTGCTTGCACGCCATCGCCGAACATATCGGTGAAGACACAGCTTGCTTCGATGGAAAGCGTCATGTTCGAAGTTCCCACCGCCTCCATCGAGACGCCTGCGTTGCCGGTCGCCGTGCCGTTGAACGTTGTAGCGCTGATCGTGAGCAGCGTCAGGTTGGTGCTGGTGTTCAGGATTTTGAAGCCGTTGCCAGTCGCGAGGGCGAAATCAATGATCGTCGAGTTCGCCAGCAGGCAAGTGCCGCCGAGGTTCGTTGCTTCGATGCCATGATTGCCCGGATTCGCGATGCGCATCCGCGTGAGCGACAGATTCTGGGCATTCGTCGCCACGATGCCGGAGCCGGTGGTGTTCTGGATGATTCCACCGCTGTCCGCCGCGCCCGTGCCGGTGACAGTGAAGCTGCCGGTGGTGCTGCTGAGTACAATGCCATTGGTGCAGGCGCTGGCCGAAATGGAAGTGAAGGTCGCGGTTGGATTGCCGGTGTTCAAATTGACGGCAGCCGTGCAAGCGCCGCCCGCGTTGCTGGCCGTGACGCTGATTTCGCTGGCCGTCAGGTTGCCGAAGCTCGTGCCGGTGATGCCCGCGCCAGCGGTGTTGGTGACGTTAAAGCCGCGAATCAGATTCCCCTGGCCGAGCGTCAGCAGCGTCGCCGAATGCGTGATGGTCGGTCGCGTGAGTCCCGTGACGGGTAGCGAATTGCTAAACATTGGCGCGGTCAGTCCCGTAATCGAAGCCAGCGAAGCAGTTGCACCCTGCCCAATCAGCTTTTGATTGCCGAGCAGCGTGATTGCGCCTGAATAAGAGCCAGAGTAAAGAAAGATGTTGTCGCCGGGATCATCGGTGGAAATCGCAGTAAAACCGACCAATGTGTTAAACGGCGTCAACAAGCGACCGTCACCGCCCGCGCCCGCCGCAGCATTGATGAACCAGATCATCCCGCTGACGTTGATCGTCGCGATCGCCATATCAGCCTTCGTCCCGTTTGAGGTCGTGTAAACAAAAAAGTCGCTGCCTTCAAAACCGGGGGCCGGGTTGTAAGTGAACTGCCCATTCGATTGCACAGTGATGTCGCCGCCATTCGCGGTCGTACAAACAAAAGGCGCGGTCACGTCTGCGCAAGCCGCAATGCCCGTGACCGTCAGCGCGACTCCCAGCGGATCAACGTCATTGGCTAACACGCCTGTGGTCACGTTGAGATTGACATTGCCGATGGCGCTATAAGTGTCGTTGACGGCAATTGGCGAAGCCGTGACCGAACCTCCCACCAACGTCAGGTCGTTGCTCAACATATCGCTAAAGCTAACGCCTGTTGCAGCGGTTCCCGTGTTGGTGAAAGTGACCGAATACATCAGCGTATCGCCGGGGTTCACAAACGTGTTGCCGTTCACGTCATTCGCCAGCGACACGGTTTTGTTGCCTGCCACCGAGGGAGCGCCGGGCGCAGTCGAATTCGCCTGCACTTGGAAGTTGTCTACGCGCAAGGTTCCTGTGCCGGTTGCGCCGCTCGCCAACAAACGAAAGTAAATCAGGCTGCGGTGGTTGAGCGCCGTGATTGCGCTCAGATCAAAAACCTGCGCGGCGAAACTGCCGTCAGGCGGAGCCAACGTCGTGCCGAAGTTGGTGAAGTTGATGCCGTCCGTGCTGTAAGCCAGCGTGACCGTTTGCGCGCCCGTGCCGCTGCGCTGCGCTTGCGCATAGACTCTGTAGTTGTTGTAAATGGGTAAGGAAGAACCAGCCAGCACAAACTGAAAATACTTGATATTGGCACCGCTGGAATCCGCCATATGGATCGCTTGTCCGGCGGTTGCATTGGCAGTGAAAGCCGGGCCAGTCGTCGCTGTCCCCGCACTCGTAGCGAAGGGTTGCGTCGAAGAAGCCTGACTGAGAACTCCGCTCGCCAACGCAGGCGTCAGCGCGCCGTAAGAGGCTCCGCTGTTGAAATCGTAATTGACGATGGTGGTCACCACCGCCGGAGCCAGCGTCGCGGTGGCAGGCACAGCTACCGTCGTCGAGCCGGAAAGAAAGCGCAGGCTGGTAGTGAAGGCTCCGCGCGCGGCGACGAAAGTGGCGGCGCTGGCGAACATGAATAAAGCAAAGAGCAAAACTCTGCGCTTGGGCCGGCCCGTAGGCTGATATGAGATTTTCATTTCGATCTCTCCTGATCGCATTCCCTCTGAAATCACAGAAGGAACGGTGTTTAGTAAAACCGTCTTGGCGTCTCTAGTCACAGAAACGCGGAGGCTTCGGTTGTGTTGAAACTTTGCAAGAACTTCGCTTGCCAGTCGTGAACGCGAAGCGTGTCCGTAGCCCGACCGTGAGAGAGGGCTATCTCGGCAATGCGTCAGATTGTTTCCAAAGGGCGCATCCTTGAGGTAGCCCTCTCTCACGGTCGGGCTACGGACACGCTTCGCGTTTTTTTCAAATCAAGCTCAGGCCTGCCGCACCGGCGCTTGAAACAACGCGGCGACTGCACAGCGAAACCCCGGCAGCAGCGCCGGACTGGTCAACTCATCGCCTGCTTGCAGGATCGTAGCTTTCGTCGGGGAATCATAAATCGTCACTGTCTGGAATTGTGGCGAGACCTGCCAGACTTGTTGCATGCCCGCCGCAAAGTACTCATGAATTTTCGCCTCGACCTCTTCGATCAAATCGTTGGGCGAGATGATTTCAACGGCCAGATCAGGCGCTATCGTCCAGACGCCAATGGGGTCGCCTTCGGGCGGAATGCGTGCGGCAGAAACAAAAGAAACGTCGGGGATACGTTGCCGCGCGCCAATCGTGAACGTGGTGTCTGGTCCGTAGACCGCGCCGAGGTTTTGCTCTTCGACGTGAGTTAGCATTTTTGCCGCGAGTTTCAGTCCGATGCGGCCATGTCTGGCTCCTGCCATTTCTTTTACCTCCGCGTGACCGTTGACCCATTCGAGTTGCTTTTCGGGATCAATCAATTGGAAAAGCGACGGCGCAGCCACGGGCGCTTTGGCGAGTTCGGCAGTTGCAGTCATTGGAACGATTCCTCCTTGTGCGAATTTGCTTGTGAGCGCGGGCATGCTACTCCCGTGCGCGTCGCGCTCACAAGCTGAACCGTCAGACCCGCCTCAAGTGCGTGGCGGGAAGACGCCTTGCAGCGCAATGCAAAAGTAAAACGTCAGATACGGCTGCAAGTTGTTATGCGGTTGGTCGCCGCCAGCGGGCGCTAATGCCTGGTTAGACATGGACGCCAGATTCCCAGCGGGGACATAGGCCGCGTTGCCGGTGCCGAGCGCCAGACCAGCAGGATTGAGATTATCGGCTGGCCGCAACGACATCGAAACGGTGTGGCTATGCGATGGAATCTCGCTCTCGAGCAAGGTTACGGTATCCGACCCGCCGGTTTCCCCTAGGTCGTGGAGCGATAACCCTGGGCCTTGTCCGGGATGCATTGGAGCACGCCCTTGCAAGTCTGGTAACGCGAAGTTGCTCTTGCCGTTACCGCCATAGGTGGTTCCGAGGAGCGAGAAGAGCGCCGTGTTCTGGGACAGTGGTAACAACTGCCCGTCGCACCAGGCCCAGCCCTTGGGCGCAAAGTTGAACGGAAAGATGCGAATTTCTGCAACAAATGGATCTGCCATGTGAATCTCCTTTGTGAATTTGCCTCAAAAAAATAAAGCTCGGAATGAGCAGCCTGATTCAAGCGGACGCAGGCAGGGCAAATCATGTCGGGCTTGGGAAAATCCCATATAACGAAATGATGAAGTCCACGCAGAGATAGGGCTGGAAGTTCGTGTGCGGCTGGCTTCCGCCAGTCGCTCCCATGCTCTGCGGAGACAATTGCTGCGGGGTGAACTCGGACGCATAAGCGTCTGCGGCGGCCCGCCCCAGCACACTATTGAGTGGCGCGCGACCAGTCGCTGGATCGCCTGAAGCCAGCAACGGGTGGCTGTGTGCTGGAATTTGATTGACGGTGAGCGTGATCTCCTCTGCTCCACCAGTCTCAGCCAGAATGAAGCCATTACCGAAGTGTACGGGCAAGCGCCCGCGCAAATCCGGCATGGCAAAGGTTGATTGCCCATCGCCGCCGTAAGTCGTGCCGATGAGCTGGAACAGCGTCTCGTTCTCAGAAATGGGGAGCAATTGACCCTCGCAGAACAGCCAGCCCGCAGGAGCGAAATTGCCCGCAAACATCCTGATTTCTCCGACATAAGGTTGTGCCATAAATAATCTCCTTAATTTGGACTTGGGAAGATGCCTTGCAGGGCAATACTGAAGTTTAACGTCAGAAACGGCTGCATATTCAGGTGTGCCTGACTGCCGCCAGTGTTGCCGATGATGGCGGGATCCATCGCGACGAGATTGGAGGGCGCTTTATACAAGTTCACTCCCGCCACGCCCAAGACTTCCGTCGCCGCTGGCGTATCAACTGTCGCATTGTTGCCGCTCCCATTCAGCACATGTGTGTGAGTGGGTAACTCAGCGATGCTCAGGGTGTGCGCCTGCTCGCCACCGCGTTCGCCCAGCGTATGCCCGCCGCCGACGTGAATCGGCGCGCGCGTGCGCAGGTCAGGCAGCGCGAAGTTCACGCGCCCATCGCCGCCAAAGGTCGTACCGAGCAGCGAAAAGAGCGCCTGATTTTGGTTGATAGGTAAAAGTTGTCCATCGCAAAGTGCCCAGCCTTTGGGTGCAAAAACAAAGGACATCATTCTGATTTCTGACAGGAATGGTTCAGCCATAAAGTTTCGTCTCCTGTTAAAAGCTTCGATTAATGGTTTCACGCCGCGCGCTGCGACGCAGTGGGATTACGCGCTGCGCCTTACAGATGCAGCGAGACATGAAAGAAATCATTCAAGTCTGTCACTGTCGTCGAGTTACCGGGCAACAACGAAAGCGTATGTTGGCCCGCCGTCAGATTGGTCGTGACATAAACCGGCACCAACGCCAGATGCGTACCCGCGTTATTCGCAAAGGCCTGTGTCGAGCCAATCGGTACGCCGTCCAGTTCCAGCCCGACTGAGAGCCAGCTATCTGCCGTTTGTGTCCAGGCCGAAGCCGAAAGGAAAAACGATACCGGGCCATCGGCGGGCGCTTTGAACGTAACGCTAAAAGGCAAAGGGCCAATTTGATTGATCAAAACTATGACATCATCCATGACGAATTCTCCTTTGATTGAAGTAGCGGATTTGAACAAAAGGTAGGCACAACGGTCAGCTTCGTCTTGAGACACAGCGAGGCCCAGCTTGTGGGAGAACAAGCAACGGGTTTGATGAGTTTCAGTATGGTAACGAGCCGACAGGCAAGCGGTGCTATCTCAGCCATCTTGTGTTCTCCTCCACTTGTGGGGAAGTGTCTGCGCGCGTGGGGTTCACGTACTCAGAAAACACTCGATCCAGTGCGTTAAATGAATTGTGTTGCGATAGGTGGCAACGAAGGAAGTGGTAACCAGTAATGTGGCTACCTGAGTTGCGGCAATTCAAGGCACTGAAAAGCCAGATTTCTTACGAAGCCGGGCCGATTGTATGCAGTATCAGACTTTCGTCAAGTAAGGTTTCACACTTTTATTAAGCTCTTCAGCTTCACGCTATTGCACATTTTGCCCAAGCTCTCTAAGGTGACGGCAGTTTTTTGCGAGTCGTTTTCAGCTTGCCTCTCACGCATTATCGGCAACTGAATGCGACGCGCAGCATCCCGTCACTTCGAGAAAACCACAACTTTTAAGACACTTTTCGGAGATCACATGAACTCGCTACGCACACCTGAACTGCGGCCTGCTGGCCTGACTGATGGCCCGTTGCTAGCCCGTCGCGGCTTCACGAAAAACCTGCTGGCTTCCGGCACACTGACGGCTTTGGCGACCATCCTGCCGTTGAATGTTTGGGCGCAGCAAAGCAAGCGCGGCAAAGTGCCTTCGCTGGACACAGCCGCTTGGTCGGCCAGCGCGCAGCGCGAATTGAAAACCAATCGCCGCGCTACGTTTCAATCAGTTTTGAGCGATTACTTTCAGACGACGGACGGCTTCGGCATGCCCGTGTCGCTGCTGTTGCTCGAAATCAACGACCTGCCCGAACAGCACAAACGAGTGGCGCGTCAGACGCTGTCAGAAGCGCGTGCGCAGGAATTGCGTGAGTCGTCTTTTTCGCTGGTCTTTCGCGGCCCGCGAGAAATTGCGCTCAGTCAAAACACCTACAAACTCAAACATCCAGTCTTAGGTGATTTGCAGATTTTTCTCGTCCCGGTCGGACAAGTAAGCAAGGACGCCGCGTGGCGTGATTACGAAGCAGTGTTTAATCGGATGGCTGAGTAGTTCGTTAGTCAGCACGCCATTCATACAAAGCGTGCGTGCCGTTGTCAGTGACCTTCACAAAACCCCAACGCTCAAACCACGGCTGCATCAGGTTGAATGGCTCGAGGTGTAGGTTCAGCGGAAGCCGGGCGGCTTCCGCTTCGTTTTTTAGCGCAACGATCAATTCATGCCCTGCCGCTTCCGCGCGTTCACCTGGCAACTTCTCTACAAGCAAGGTCACATCAAGAATGCGAATCTCGTGCGGACGCTGATGCACATATAAACGCCCCACGGCCTCACCATCACACAACACTATCGAATGCACCGCGTCGGGATATTCACTCTGATAGAAAGCCGTTTGCCCATCGTATTGCAGCTTGATGAACGCCGCTCGTTGCGCGTCATTCCACGGCACGAGCGCCAGTTCAGCCGCGCGCGTGCTGCCATACAATTGCAACAACAAGGGCAAGTCATCCGCTGCCACCGGACGCAAGGTGAACGTTGCCATCACGCTTGCTGCTCCTGCATCGCCTCAATCGGGCGATTGAAAACCGCTTCATAAAAGATAGCGTCAGCGTTGCGGCTCACCGGTACGAGAAACATCGTACCGGTGCCTAATTGCGCGTGCGTCAATTCATAAATGCTCTGGTTGGGCGGAGCCGTCAGCGACGCGCGAAACAGCAAAACGAACTGTTCCTGACGCGGTGAAGGCGAATTCTCTGTCACGTTCGTCAACTCCAACTCGTGCGTCGCTTCGCCCGCTTTCAACTGAAAGCGCGAATTGAGATGCGGTAAAAAATCGTCGTAATGCAAGTTGTCCATCGGTTCCTTTTTATATCGAACACGGGCAGAAGTTGTAGCTCCTCCTTGAAGACAGAAGAGAGTACCGAGTAGAGAAGGAGCGCGTAGATGTTTAGGTCACTGACTTCCAATGTATCAGCTTGTTCCGTTATTTCCGTCTGTTCCGTATTCTCAAAAAAGTCTCAGATGAAAAACGCAATCTATGACCGTGCGCGATATAGCCGCCTGAACTTTAGGCCGCTAGCTCTGTCACCATCGTGTACAACTTAATTTCGACTGGTTTCGCCACCAGGTCTTTGAACGCCGCGCGAAAGGCTGCGATGTGCGCCGATTCGCCGTGCTGTTTCAAGCCGTCCAAACTCGTCCAGTTTTCATAAAACACGAACTCGTTCGGATGATCGTGCGATTGATGAAAGTCGTAGTTGATGCACGCCGTCTCTTGGCGCGTGGCCGCTACGACGGCGTGCAGGTGCGGCATGAACTCGGCTTCTTTGCCGGGCAGTAATTCAAAATAAGCGAGTACGGAAACTTTTTCTTGTGACATTGATGTTCCTGATGAAATGAAATTAGCGAACGTTGATCGCCATCGAGTTTGAGGTTTTCCCGTCCGCCGTGAGTGAAACAACGACATTGCCTCTTCCGACCAGTGCGCGAGGCAAACGCTAGGTTGCGACTTATTTCAGGCGCAGCATAAATCAATCGAATCTGATCTCATAGTACGTCTTCCGCACATGAGGGCGTTCATCGGCCTTCTCGCCCGGCCACACGGCCCAGCCTTCCCACGCGCCGCCCTCTTTGCGCTAACAGCGCGCATGCACCTTGGCCCACGCGTGATTGCGCGCGACTTGAATCACGTTATACAGCTTCGGCGTAGACTCAGGCCGCTCGACTTTCCCCGCTCTAAACGAACCCGCACCCGCGACGTAAATCTTGCGCGGGTCGGTGTAGCGCACCACGTCGGCGCGGTCTTCCTGTACGTGCCCGTACAAGATCCCAGGTGACTTCCTGCACTTCTTCGATTTCTACGCCCTGATTGCGCAGGTGTTCTTCGACAAAAGCGGTGCAAAGGTTGCGCGTCGAGGGCGTAGTCCGTTCGCTGAACAGCAAATCCAAATGCAACCAGCCGCCGCGTTTGTCTACGCGCCACAAGCCGCACACGATGTTGCCGCTCTCTTAATATTCGGCGCGGTCTTTTCACAGCCGCACGCGCCCGAAGCGTTCGCTCAACGCCAGCCGCACCACCAGCGACGAATAGATGTTCCCGCAAAATCGTAATAGAGCGCCTGCGCGAGGCGTTCCTGAAAGAGCGGCAGGCGGTCGGCGGGGTTGATGCCGAGGTAAGTTTTCAGACTGAGCGCGTCGGCGATTTCGAGCGCGGGGATGCGTTGCGCAGCGTTGGCCGTGCGGTTGCGGACTTCGAGAATCAGCAAACCGGCGTAGGCTTCAACCAAACCGATGTGCATGACCAGCGCGCGTCGCCCGAAGCCATGCGCGTGTCTACGATCAAGCCCTGCTTCGCCAGTTGGCGCACCACCGTGTCGCAGGCTTTCTCGCCTGACTCAGTTTCCGACGCGGCCTCAGCCGAAACCGCCGCGACCAATTCAGCAAAAAGCGTCACGGGTTGCGGTTGGACTTGCCGCTCGGCAATCAGGTGGCGAATGCGTTGAAACAGTTCGGGGCGAGTCGTGCGCGACAGCGCAGGTGGGCTGCCACCATCGCTGAATCATCAGCCCATTGATCGGGCAATTGATCGCCCTCCGATGCTTGCCAAAAACCGCCACGCGCGCGTAAGATGCGCCGCATCGTAACAATTACCAACCCCCTTTTGAACGGTTGTTACGACCTTCCCGAATCGCAAACAAAGCAATGGCTCAAGGCATGACAAAGACGCGCGTCGAGATCATCGGCAAAAACGATTACTGGTTGAACGCCATCTTCGTCGAGTGGGATTACCAATATCCCGAACGCAAGTTGGAACATCAGCAAGGACGTTATTACGTGATCGAAAACGAGTGGCTCACTGACTTGCAAACCGTAGCGCAGCAATGTTTCGGACAAGCCTTGCACGCGCCGCACGATCCGGGTCGCCGCCAGTTATTCCGCCGCCTTTTCGCGGCACAACACTAACTTTAACTTTCAGGGGATTTTGCAAAGACTATGAAACAGTTGTTCAAACTCGCAGTAGCCGCCACAATTTTCGCGGGTGTCGTAGGCACGGCACTCACCACTCAGGCTTATCCGCCCTTCGTCAAGAAGGCCGCCAAGTTCGGCGCGAAGGATTGCACTTTCTGCCACACCAAAGCCGAAGGCGGCGAAGGCTGGAACAAGCGCGGCGACTGGCTGATTGCTGAAAAAGGCAAGCGCAAGGCCGACGCCATTGATACGGAATGGCTCGCCGATTACAAAGAAGAAAAGTAAGCAAGTTTGGTAGGGCAGGTTACAAACCTGCCCTACCGTAAGACCATCAAGGAGATCGCCACAATGTCAGATCAAACCAACGTAACGCGCCGCGACGCTTTGAAAGGCTTGGCTATCGGAGCCAGCTTGCCCATCTTAGGTCAAACCTTACGCGCCGAAGATCACGACCACACCAAACACGGAGCGCCGGGCAAGCAAGCCGCTGCCACTGGCAAACCCAAATTTTTCAACGCTGACGAGATGACGCTCATTGGCGTAATCTCAGAACACATCATTCCGACCGATGCGAATTCGCCCGGCGCGCTCGCCGCTGAAGTGCCGCAATTCATTGATCTGATGATTAACGAGTCGCCCGCCGAAACCAAAAAGACTTGGCAAAACGGCCTCGCTGCCGTAAACCAAATGAGCCAATCGAAATTCAGCGCGGCGTATGTCAAAGCAACGAAAGATCAACAGATCGCCTTGCTCACCGAAATCAGCAAGAACGAAATGAAACCGACGACGGCGGAAGAACGCTTCTTCAAAACCATCAAGAACATGACGATTGATGGCTATTACACGTCGAAGATCGGCATTCATCAGGAACTGAAATATAAGGGCAACACTTACCTGAAAGAGTTCAAGGGCTGTACGCATCCTGAACATCAGAGCTAATCGCGTTTTTACGAACGCCTGACCAGTTCAAACAAGGCAGTTCAAACAAAGGCCGGAGAGTTCGCTCTCCGGCCTTTTGCTTTCTGAATTGTCGGATGAAAGCACACTGGCTAAAATGCGTCCGTTTCTTTTCGGCAATTCAAATCGGCGGCAATTCAATCTGGAGGTAATGACTATGACGGCAACCGCACAAGTCGCTTATGAAGACGACCTTGATTACGAAATCGTTGAAGGCCAAAAGGAGGTCAAGATGGCAGGAGCACAACACGGCAGAATTGGAGGGAAAGTTCTGCTCAATTTGGGGAATTACCTTGAGCAAAACCCTATTGGCGGAGTTTACATTTCAAACACAACCTTCCTCATCGGCAAAAATGATCGTATGCCTGATGTGAGTTTCGTTTCCGCCGAGCGCTTTCCGCCGGAAGGCGAGCCTCCCGGCAAATGGGAGATTGCGCCAGACCTCGCCGTTGAAGTCGTCTCGCCTACGGATATTTGGGACAAGGTGAATCACAAGGTGAAGGAATACTTCGCGGCAGGTGTAAGACAGGTTTGGCTGGTTTCGCAGCCGCTGCAACAAGTCTTTGTTTATGACTCGCTCACACAGATCAAGGTCGTCACGGTGGATGAAGAACTGACCAGTGAGGCATTACTGCCCGGCTTCAAATGCCGCGTGGCCGACCTTTTCCGCAGTTAAAAGATTGGGAGAACCCTGACAATGAAAACAAAACTTTCACCTTTCCTCGTAACATTACTCATCTCCACCAAAAAAGGCGCATTCATTTTGAAAGCCGATGACAAGCGCCGTAAGTGGTCAATCAACGGCCCGCACTTGCTCGGCAACATTGTCCATCACCTGATGCTCGACCCGCGCGATGGCAAGACGTTGTTGATGGCGGCGAAGACCGGGCATCTTGGCCCGACGGTGTTTCGTTCGACCAATGGTGGCAAGACCTGGAAAGAAGCGGCGCAACCGCCCGCGTTCGCCAAAGCCGCTGAAGGTGCGCAAGGTTTAGTCGTAGATCACACTTTCTGGCTCACGCCCGGACACGCGAGCGAACCGAAAGTTTGGTACGCAGGCACTTCGCCACAGGGGTTGTTTCGCTCTGAAGATGGCGGCGATACGTGGTCTTCGGTGGATGGCTTCAACCTGAATTCGATGCGCGATCAGTGGTGTACGGGCGATGGCACGCCTGACGGCACGAAGCTGCACTCGATCAGTGTTGATCCGCGCGATGCCAATCATCTTTACCTCAGTATGTCAGGCGGCGGCACGTTTGAAAGCACAGACAAAGGCGCGTCGTGGCGTCCGCTTAACGCGGGCGTCTCGGCTGATTTCTATCCTGACCCTTATCCCGAATACGGCCACGACCCGCATTGCGTCAGAATGCATCCGCTTACGCCCGACGTGCTTTATCAGCAAAACCACTGCGGCATTTATCGAATAGATCGCAGCAACAAAACGAACCCAGACCGCTGGACGCGCATCGGCCTCAAGATGCCGAAATCAATTGGCGACATCGGCTTCCCGATGACGTTACATCCGAGCGACCCAAACACGGCATGGGTTTTCCCGATGGATGGCACACAGGTCTGGCCGCGCACTTCGCCCGGCGGCAAGCCTGCGGCGTATGTCACGCGCAACGGCGGCAAAACGTGGCAACGACAAGACAACGGCTTGCCACAGTCACAAGCCTGGTTCACCGTATTTCGCCAAGCGATGACGGCTGACGCACGCAATCCGGTTGGCTTGTATTTCGGTACGACTACCGGCGAGGTCTGGGCCAGCCTCAACGAAGGCGACAAGTGGTCGTGCATCGTGCAACACCTGCCGCACATTTACGCGGTTGAAGCGGTCGAGATGAACTAAATCCTCCCGCTCGCCGTTGCCGCGTTCGGTTCAACGCCGTCGCTTCACTGCTCGTATCGTCACTGACTTTAGTTGTTGCCTATGTCACGTAAATGTTTTTGGCTCACTCTGTTTTTGCTCTGCGCAACTACTGCTTACGCACAGGTTCTGCCCATCGCTTCAGGCTATGGCGCGAACGGTAGCTTCACGGTCAGCGAAGCGCGCTTTCCTAGTCCGCTGTTCCGCGACAAAGACGTGGTCGTTTATCTCCCCACGAGAGCTAATTCAAACTCGCCCGTGCCCGTGATTTTCTTTGCCCCAGGTTTCAGCGTGCAGGAACCCGACACCTATGCGCCGTTGATTCGGCATCTGGTGAGTCGCGGTTATGCCGTCGTGTTTTCGCCGTTTCAAATTCTGCTCTTCGATTTAAATGAACAGAAACAACGTTACGACACGATCTGGGCGGGTTTTGAAGAAGCCGCGAAACGCTACGGCACGTCGTTCGATCTCACGCGCGTAGGCTTTATCGGACACTCGTTCGGTGGCGGCGCTTCGTTTGCGATGTTGCAGCGCGGCGTTATCGGCAAAGGCTGGGGCAACAATGGCTTGCTGCTGTTTTCGATGGCTCCGTGGTACGTCTACGAAATCACTGCGCGCCAGTTGATCGAGTTTCCCCAGCACGCTCAAGTCATCGTGCAGGTTTATGAAGACGACACGGTTAATGACTTACGCATCGGCAAAGAGATTTTCGAGCGCATCAATCTGCCCGCCAGCGAAAAAGATTTCGTAATGCTGCGCAGCGATTCGTATGAGGGCTTTCAACTCGAAGCTGCGCACGGCACACCAACGGGTACGACGGCGAACGGCTTGGATTATTACGGCATCTGGCGCTTGCTCGATGCGTTGGCGGATGCAGCCTTTAACAACAATTTAAAGGACAGGGCGTCGGGCAAAACGTTGGCGTTGGGCAATGGCAGCGCGGCGCAACGACTCATGGGCGAATGGCCGAGCGCGAATGGAAAGCCTGCGCGTCCTGTCAAAGAAGCTCTCGCGGGCGATTGCGTAGCGGTCACGCGCACGTCGGGTTTTCTTTTCAATTACGATCAAACGATTAATGTGCTTGCTAATGTATCGGCTGCTCGTTATCAGCCGCAAGTGTCCTCCAATTCAATCGCGGCTGCTTTCGGTAAAGACCTCGCGGCGCAAGCTGCCAGTGCGACAACGATTGAACTGCCAACGACGTTAAGCGGCGTAACGGTCAAAGTGCGCGACAGTGCCTGTGTCGAAAGGCTCGCGCCTTTGTTTTATGTCTCGCCTACGCAAATCAATTACCTCATTCCGCCGCAAACCATGACTGGAATAGCGACTGTCATCGCCAGCGCAACGCTGCCCAACAGCAACGGTCCAGCCAGCCAAAACGGCGGCGCTGTCAGTTTAGGTACGGTGAACGTGAGCAACGTCGCGCCTGCCATTTTCACCGCGAACGGCAACGGACAAGGCGTGGCGGCTGCGCTCGTCTTGCGCATCAAGCGTAACGGTGAAACGAGCTATGAAGCGGTGAGCCGCTATGACACCGCGACGCAACGATTTGTCAGCGCGCCAATTATTCCAGCGGCGCTCGACGAAGCGATCTTCCTCGTACTGTTCGGTACGGGTTGGCGCAATCTTTCAGCGCTCAATAATGTCGCGGCAGAAATCGGCGGCTTGCCGATGGAAGTGCTTTATGCGGACGAACAAGGCTTGGCCGGACTCGATCAAATCAACCTGCGGCTCTCAAGCAAACTGGCCGGACGCGGCGAACTCGATCTCGTCGTCACGGTTAACGGCGTCAGCAGCAATACCGTCAAACTTCGCTTTCAATGAAACTCATGCGCAAGCTAAAGACGTGGGTGCAAACCGTGTGATAGAGTTGCCGACATCGTTTTCACCACACAATCAACCCCCAAGAAAAAGAAGAAGGAGAAAGACATGAAACCTATTCAATTGTTATGCGGTCTCGCGCTCGTTTGCGCACTCGCCGCAATGAACTCAAGCGCCCTGGCGCAATCGCAAGCCCTCAACGCCCAAATTGAAGGCATCGTCACCGATGCCAACAACGCAGCCATCCCGAACGCGAAAGTCGTAGCAAGCAACTTGAACACCGGCGCGACCCGCGAAACGGTCAGCGACAGCGCAGGCTTTTATCGCTTGCCGCTGTTGCCGCTCGGCGCTTATCGCGTCACCGCCGAAGCCGCGAGCTTCAAAAAACTTTCGCGCGACGGCATTACACTGACGACGGGGCAAACCGCGACGATCAATTTGCAATTGCAGGCCGGTGCCGTCACCGAAACCGTCACCATCACCAGCGACGCGCCCGTCGCCGACATCGCCAAAATTGACGTAGGCCGCGTGATGAACGAAGTCGAAGTCAAAAG
This sequence comes from Acidobacteriota bacterium, assembly GCA_043718445.1. Taxonomy (GTDB): domain Bacteria; phylum Acidobacteriota; class Blastocatellia; order RBC074; family RBC074; genus JACPYM01. Next base: position 23,274 of record JAYSVR010000628.1, read on the forward strand.
CCTGCCGCTCGTGTCGCGTAATCCTTATAACTTCTCGCTGCTGCAAGCCAACGTGACCGGACGCCCCAACGAAGAGTTCGGCGTGCCGCGCATCAACGCGAATGGCTACGCACGCCGCACCAATTACCAACTCGACGGCAACAACAATACGCAAACCGACCGCGCGGGCATTCGCCTGATGCCGATCTCAGAAGTTTTCATCAGCGAAGTGCAACTCGTCACGAATGGTTTCTCGGCTGAATTCGGCGGCACGCCCGGCCTTGTGATGAACGCCGTCACGACCGCTGGCACGAACGCCTATCACGGTTCGGGCAGCTATCGCTTTCGCCGTACGCCGTTCTCGGCGCGTCCGTTTTTCTTTGGGGGCGTGAATCGTCCGCCCGCCGTGGTTGACGATTTCACCGGAGCCATCGGCGGCCCGATCATCAAAGACAAGTGGCAATTTTTCACGGGCTATGAACGGGTCAACCGCGATCTGGCGGGTCAGGCAGCGCGCGTCGTGAATATTACCGCCGCCAATCAAGCCGCACTCGTAGCGGCGGGCGTACCCGCGACGGCTTTCGTGCCTTCGATTCCGACTTCGCAAAAGGTGAACTTTTTCATTGTGCGGACGGACTATCAGCTCAACAGCAAGAACAATCTCGTAGGCCGTTACAACGCCTTTCGCAACAAGTCGCCGTTCAACATCGCGGGCGGATTCAACACGCTCGAACGCAGCATTGATTTCGTAGACGCTTCCGATTCCGGCGCGGCGCAATTGATCTCGACCCTCTCAAGCAATGTGTTGAATGAGTTCCGTTATCAATACGCGCGGCGCAATTCGCAAAACCTGTCGAACGATAATTCGGGCAAAGGCATCACGGTCAACATCACCAACGTCGCCAATTTCGGCGCACCGACCAACGACGTGATTCAACCGTTGCAAGTCTCGAATCAATTCATCAACAACCTGACCGTCACGCGCGGCCAACACACATTCAAATTCGGCGGCGGCTTCAATCGCGTTCACGACTTGCGCCAATCGCGCGTGACGGCGATTTATACGTTCCCCACGCTCGCTGCTTATCTGGCGGCCAAAGCAGGCACGACGCCGCGCGGCTATGCGAATTACGTCGAGACCTTCGGCAATCCTGAAATCACTTATAACTCAGTTTTCTGGCATGGCTTCGCGCAAGACGATTGGAAGGTCACGAGTCGGCTGAAAATCAATTACGGCTTGCGTTATGACTTGTATAACGTGCCCAACGCCGACCCCAGTGCGCCGCTCGATCTCTCGCGCAATTTCAACGTAGACAAAAACAATATCGCGCCGCGTCTCGGCATTGTTTATGGCTTGCGCGAAGGCGACCGTCCCACAGTGATTCGTGCCAGCGCGGGCGTATATTTTGAAGCTCCGCTCGTAGACATTTATCGCAACGCCTTACAAAACAGCGGCAGCCCGCGCTTCTTCGGTTTCACTTTGGCTCCTGCGGCAACGGGCGCTCCGGCGTTTCCGAATACGTTGGGTTCGTTGCCTGCCGGTACGACGCTGCCTGCGCAAAGTCCGCAAGCTGTCGCACCGGATTATCAAAACCTGTCGGCCTTTCACACCAACCTGCAAATCGAACAGGCTTTATCGAATAACTTTTCGGTGACGCTCGGTTACATCCATTCGCGCGGCTCGCACATTCCGGTTTATCGCAACATCAACGTCATCAATCCGACCAGCGTGTTGGCTGACGGACGCCCAGTGTTTGCCTCAGCGGTGAATGCGACGACGCGGCGCAATCCGCAATTCAATAACATCTTCCTAGTCGAATCCGGTGCGAACTCGACTTACAACGCAGGCGTATTGTCGCTGACCAAACGCTTCAGCAAGGGCTATCAGTTCAGCGCGAATTACACCTGGTCGCATTCGCTGGATGACGCGCCCGAACGCAATCTCGTCGCGTTGACTGAATACTCGCAATCTGACCCGACCAATCGCCGCCGCGATTACGGCAATTCCGCCGCCGATCAACGGCATACGTTCGTGACGAGCTTCGTTGCCAAACCCAAAGTCGAAGTGAGCAACCAAGGGCTGAATTACTTTTTGAATCACAACCAGTTCAGCACCATCGTCACGGCGAACAGCGGCGAAGTCTTCAACATCGTCGCCAACCGCGACCTCAATTTCGACGGCATCAACGGCTCTGATCGGCCTTTGTTCATTGGCCGCAACACGGGTCGCACGCCGAAGCAATACAACTGGGACTTCCGCTATGCGCGCATCGTCAAGCTGACCGAACGCTTCAACGTCGAAGTCTTCGGCGAGTTCGTCAACCTCTGGAATCGCAACAGCATCTTCTTACTCAACGGCACGGTGACGACTAATGATTTCGGGCAGATTGTGGATGGGACACCAGCGGTGGTGACGAATACGTTGCCGAACTTCCGCACGCGAGCGGGCATTCTGCCTATGTCGTTAGACAGCCGTCAGTTTCAGTTGGGCTTTAAGCTGAATTTTTAGCGAAAGGAGTTTCGCCATGAAAGAAAATGTCGTGTTGGATAAGTCGTTTGCCTTTGCACTCAGAATTGTTTCGCTTTACCGGCATCTGTCGGAGGAAAAGAAAGAATTTGTGTTGAGCAAGTTCGTTTTGAATTCCGGCACACTCATTGGCGCGCGCGTCGAAACGTCGCAAAACGCGGCTGATCGCAGCAGCTTTATTTACGAGATGAATACGGCGCTGGTGAGAGCGAACGAAACCTCGTATTGGCTAAAACTGCTGCACGCGGGGCAATACATAACCCAAGATGAATTCGATTCGCACCTATCGGATACCAACGAATTGATCGGTCTGTTGACCAAAATCGTCAAAACATCCAAGGGGATAACCTGAACCCCTAATCATCTCTGTCAAAAATTGAGAATGAAGAATTGAGTAGGGAAAATGATGTGCGCCACCTGACATTTTCGATTCTCAATTTTTCATCTTCAATTTTTGACAGAGAAAAAACATCACTCACACGCTGTCAAAAATTGAGAAGGAAGAATTGAGGAGGGAAAATGATGTGCGCCACCTGACATTTTCGATTCTCAATTTCCCATCCTCAATTTTTGACAGAAAAGAAAGACATCACTGCCTGAACCCATGGCCTCTTCAAAAACAACTGCCGCACCCAAATTCCCCGCACCGATTTATAAAGAAACCGTCCTCACGCACATTTTCGCTGACGGACAAAAGCACTTGCTCGAACCACTGCTGCATATCCATTACGCGCATTGTGTGATGCTCGCGCGGCAGCGCATCGTCACGCGCGCCGAAGCCAAGACCATTTTGCGCGGACTCGACAAACTCAATCGGCAAAAGATTGCGACGGCGAAATATGACGGCTCGGTTGAGGATTTATATTTTTATGTCGAGCGCGAACTCTGCGAGCTGATTGGCGAAGAGATCGCTGGCAAGTTGCACATCGCGCGCAGCCGCAATGACATTGACGTAACGCTTTATCGCATGAAATTGCGCAGCGAAATTTTGGCGTTGCTGGATGATTACGCTGTGTTGCGTACGGCGTTGATGAATCTGGCGAAAAAACATCTCACGACCGTGATGCCCGCGCATACGCACACGCAACCCGCGCAGCCCACGACGCTCGCGCATTACCTGTGCGCCGCGCTCGAATTCGTCAGCCGCGATGTCGCGCGCTTGCAGGCGGCTTATGCCAACGTCAATCGCAATCCGTTGGGAGCCTGCGCCATCACGACCACGGGCTTTCCGATCAAACGCGAAACGACGGCGCGGTTGTTGGGCTTTGAAGGACTGGTCGAAAATTCTTATTACGCGGTGGGCGGCATTGATTACCTGCTCGAAACGATGAGCGCCATAGCCACAGCGGCGGTTTCGTTAGGCAAGTTCACGCAGGATTTGCTGCTGTGGGCGACGCAGGAATTTTCGTTCATCACATTGAATGACGGCTTCGTGCAAACGAGTTCGATCATGCCGCAGAAACGCAATCCCGTCGCGCTCGAACACGTACGCATCCAACTCAGCAAAGCGTTCGGCGAAGCGCAAGCCGTGATGACGACGGCGCACAATACTCCGTTTGGCGACATCAATGATTCTGAAGACCCGCTGCAACCCTTGGTTTATCAAACCTTCAGCGATGCGCGGCGTGCCGTACGCTTGCTGGCAGGTGCGCTCGACGCCGTGATCGTGAACAAAGAAGCGTTAAAACAAAAAGCCGCTGGCAGCTTTCTCACGATGACTGAATTGGCGGATACCTTAGTGCGCAAAGAAGGATTGAGTTTCAAACTCGCCCATCGCCTCGTAGCCCAAACCGCCAAGCGCATGCCGAACGCGCAAGTCACACACGAACAGATTGTGGCGACGTTGCAAGACACGGCCCTCGCGTTGTTGGGCAAGCCCCTCAAATCGAACCGTTCGGAATTGCTGCGAGCGCTGTCGCCGTTGAATTTCGTGCAAGTGCGCACGGTCATCGGCGGCACAGCGCCTAAAACCGTCGCGCAATTTCTGAAGCGGCAAACGTTGCAAGCGCGACAAGCGCAACGCTGGCTCAAAGCCAAACAGACGGCGCTTGCCGCGTTCCCTGCCAAAATTACGCAAGCTCGCAAACAATTAGGCTAATCACTTGCGCGGCGACATCACGCGATTGCGCGGTGCGACGCTTCCGACCATTGGCGTTTGTCCATTGATGGGTTCAGCCGTTGGCGCGACCAGCACAAAATCGGCACGGTTGTCTTGCGTATCCTGTGGCTGCGTGGTCGTAACAAACCTGCGGACAAAAGCATGCTCGGCCTGCGAACCGCTCAGCAAGAACAACGGCGCTCCCTCAGAAAAGTTGGTGAAGCTCATGCCAGCGGCATCCAGCCGATTGGTCGTCGTTGGCAATCCTGCAAATAACGCTACACCCGCCGCACTTTCGAACGGCAAGACGGCTTGCTGTTGATCTGGAATTACGCCGTTTGTGCGCGCCGCCGTGACGCTCAGCGAATAGGCCGAACCCGCTATGAGGTAGGTTCCGTATGGCGCGATCACTTGATCGGCAGTCAACGCAAAGCTCAAAACCTCTTTGCCCGTTTGATTCGTCAGCGCGACGTGTGTCCATGTGTTGAGCGGAACCGCGCCACTGCCGTCTACCCAACTCAGGTAATCGTCGGGCAAGCCGATGATGCCGTTAATGGCGAAGGCCAGATTGCCGACCGGAATTTTTCCGCCTCCGCCGTTCGGCCCCCTGATCGCAATTTCGTAATGATAAGTGCCAGACGTTTCAGTCTCTTTGGCGGCGATTAAATCGAAATTGCCATCCAGCAAGGTTGGATTCACCCATACTTCAAGTGTGATGTTTTGCGGATTCAGATTGTTCGCATCCGGCACTACGACTTCGCCCGTGCCGTCAAAGCTAAAGCCGCGTCCGTTGCGCCCCGTGGTGTAAGTGACGCCGCCGATCGCTCCGCCGTTATTGCTGCCGCCCGCGTCACCCGTCGTACCTTCGCCGCGATACCACGAAATCAGGCCGGATGCGGGATTAACGCAGGCAGCTTGTTGCGCAGCAGCTTTTACCCCGTGAATGCGCGAGCGAATCGCAGTAAAACCCATCCACAAACTTGTGACAGCCAGTGCGACAAAAAGTTTACGGCTTACGTGATTGCAAATTTTCATGTTCAACTTTCTTCAGGTGGTTCCTTTATGTTGAGATCGTTGACCCGCTCTGCCTGACCGCCCGCTTGCGCGCAGCGCTGCCAAGACTGCGCGGTCGCAGCCATTCGGTTGATGGTCGTTTGCAATGCCCGGCTATTAACGAATGAAAAGCCGACAGAGAAACAACCTGATAGCTTTAGCGCGTCAGGTTACCCGCGACGCAAGCCGAAAAAAGATGTTGAATTCGATGTGTGATTAGCGACGCGGAGGGCGCGTCATCGAATTGCTTGGCTTCAAGGGATAGGAAGTTGGGAATGCCAGACCGTTGCAAGCTGTCTGACCAAGCACGGGCAAAATAGGTAACTTATGAAATTATGTCTATCAGGACTTTCACTAGGGGGGCAGAGGGAGCGCGGCTTACTCACGCGCGCTTGCGCAAGACGCTTTGCAATCCGTCGGGCGTCAGGTCAACCAACACTTCGGCGTGCGAGAGGCGACCGAAATGTTCAAAGGCAGCTTGTTCCAGTGCGGCGACGAGATTAGCGTGCAAGCCGCGCGCGCCCGTACCGCGTTTCTGGCTGCGTTCGATCAAGTATTCAATCGCGCGGTCACTGACTGAAAGATTCAATCCTTCGATGGCGAACTCGCGCACGAATTGCGGCAGTATGTTGTCGCACAAAATCAATCGCAACGTCGCCGCGTCTAATGGATGAAAGCGCACGATGCGGCCAAAGCGTCCCATCAGTTCGGGCATAAATCCGTAACGCTGAAAACTCTCGACTTCTTCCATCGGCGCGTCAGTGTTGGCCGAAGCCTCGCTGAAACCGATGCCTTTGTTTTGTTTTTTGAGGATCGAATCCATGCCCGAAAACGTGCCGCAGGCGATGAAAGGCAAGTCGCGCGTAGAAAGCGGCGCGCGCGCGCCAAAGGCCGAGTGGCCGAAATCCATGGGAACCATGACTTCGGTGCCTTCGAGCAACTTGAGCAACTCGCGTTGCACGCCGTAACCCGACACGTC
>JAYSVR010000629.1:0-9081 GCA_043718445.1 Acidobacteriota bacterium
ATTCATGGAGCATTTCGTCAACATCTCGCGCGCGATGAACAAGCACGGCGGCGGCGGTTTGTGGAACGAAGAAGACGGGTTTTATTACGACGTGTTGAACCTGCCCAACGGCACGCATTTCCCGATGCGCATTCGTTCGCTGGTCGGCTTGATTCCGCTCTTTGCCGTCGAAACGCTTGAACCAGAATTGCTCGACCAGCACGAAGGTTTCAACGAACGCATGCTCTGGTTTATCGAGAACGCGCCGGAGTTGGGGCAATACGTCGAAGCCCAACAGCGGCGCGGCGGCGCGCGGCGCATCTTCTCGCTGGTCAATCCCGAACGCCTCAAGCGCGTGCTGTCGGTCTTGCTCGACGAAAACGAATTCCTTTCGCCTTACGGCATCCGCTCGCTCTCGAAATATCACGAACGCAACCCGTATACGTTAAACGTAAGCGGTGAAATTCATAGCGTTGCTTACGAACCCGCCGAATCGCGTTCGGGCTTATTCGGCGGCAACTCTAACTGGCGCGGCCCGATCTGGTTTCCGGTCAATTACCTCATCATCGAATCGTTGCAAAAGTTTCACTATTACCTCGGCAATAACTTTCAGGTCGAGTGCCCGACGGGTTCAGGCCGGATGATGAACCTGTGGGAGGTGAGCATGGAATTGTCGCGGCGACTGACGGCGTTGTTCACGCAAGACGCACAAGGGCGGCGTCCGGTCTATGGCGCGGTTGAGCAATTTCAAAACGATCCGCACTGGCGCGACCATATTTTGTTTTACGAATACTTCCACGGCGACAACGGCGCAGGCTTAGGCGCAAGCCACCAAACCGGCTGGACTGGCTTGGTCGCAAAACTCATTCAACAGGTTTATGCCGAAGAGCGCACGAAACCGACAGGCTTGCTTGATCCGAAATTGTTGGCGCGACGGTGACTTCACTTCAGCGCATTGAGGATGAAGCGCGTTAGGTTTTGGAAAAGGCTGTAGCATCAGGTAAGGTTTAGTCACTTTCATGAACTACATCGGCTCAAAATATTCTTTACTGCCTTTTATCGAACAGACTTTTCGCGCCGTAAGCGATGGCAGCGAGCGTACGTTCTGCGACATCTTTGCCGGCACGGGAATCGTTGGGCGACATTTCAAAAAACTCGGCTATCGCATCGTTTCCAACGACATTCAGTATTACGCTTACGCGCTAAATAAGGCTTATATCGAAATCAATCATCAACCCGCTTTTGAGGGTTTGAGAAAAGCCTTCGCAAAAGAGACAGATGAATCGCACAGGCTCTTTAATGATCCGGTTGCTCAATCGCTGGCATTCGTCAACCGATTGCCCGGCAAGCGTGGCTTCATCACCGAGAATTATGGACCTGCGGGAAATCGTTTCTACTACGCTGAAGCAAATGCGGAGCGCGCCGATGCCATTCGGCAAGCGCTGGCTGAATGGGAAGCGCAAGGCTTGATTACTGAGCAGGAATTTTTTTATCTGCTTTGTTCATTGCTTGAGGCGATTGATCAGGTCGCCAATACCGCCAGTGTTTACGGCGCTTTTCTCAAAAATTACAAAGGCAGTGCGTTAAAGCCGCTCACCTTGAAACCGTTGGCGCTCACCAATCACGTAACCGGCAGCCAGGTTTTCAATCAGGATGCAAATACGCTGATTGAGTCGGTTGTTTGCGATGTTCTCTATCTTGACCCGCCTTATAACCATCGGCAGTACGGCGCGAACTATCATGTGTTGGAAACGATTGCGGCTTATGACAATCCGAAACTAACCGGCGTCACGGGGATGCGCGATTATATTCGCAGTCGTTATTGCCAAGCCAAAGCGGCGGCGGATGCGCTGGAAGATTTGATAACCAAGGCACGAACGAAACACATCTTGCTTAGTTATAACGACGAAGGATTACTTAGCTTAGAAGAAGTAAAACGCATTCTCAGCTTGCGTGGCGAACCTCAAACTTTTCAAACCGATTACAGCCGCTTCAAAGCTGACAACGGGCGAACCTATAAGCGCGACGCCACGATTGAGTACATACATTACGTGCGTGTTACTAAATAATGAGGCGCGTGGTGATGTCAGAAAACTCTTCGCGCCGCGTGGTCGTGCGGGCTGCGCCGCGCTTATGTTTGATCTGAAACGTGACCACCGCTTTGCCATCTATCTTGATACCAAATTCAGAGCCGCTGCGTTTTCCTCCGCGCGGGCGCGAAGGGCGAAACGAGATGCGCTCGCTCGTTAGGCCATCAATATCTACTCCATCTAATAGTGATTCCCATTTCACTTCGCCGGTTTTCCGGTCAAAGATAATCACCTGGCTGCCATCGCTCCCGTGTTTGAACTTCAGCAGCTGATGAAATAGGTACTTGACAGCAGCGAGATCGGTGACGCGCGCTTTGCTAAAGTCGGTTGGCGTGCAATCAGTTAAGCCCAGCTTACGAATTAACACCTGTCCCACCATTTGGGCGACATTCAAGTAGTGAGACTTCAACTCGCTCACTGAGGCAAACCCAAGCTCGTTTATCAGCGAGTCAAACTCTGTCGCCGAAAGTTGAAAGTAACGTTCCGTCCACTTCGCGCCAATAACAGGAGTCTGGCCTTCAGCAATTGCTACTTTGCCCGATTTGTCAGTTTTGACAGAAAGAGACAACGGCGGATGGTCGGAAAATTCCAGTCGTAAATCGGCAGCCTTTGCATCCGCAAATTCGCGGGCGACATGACGAACTTGCGTCAGCGTAGCGGGTTTGAGTTTTGCCAATAATTCAGCCGTGCCACGCACGACACCGGAACTGACGTGGGCGATTTCCTTTTCAAAGGCAGCGCGCCGTTGCGATTGCGAGTCAGGTAAACGTGCGATGGCAGCACGCATTTTTGCTTCACTGGCAGACAAGTCGAAGGCTTTCTGATTGAGTTGCGCCAACTTGATGAGTTGATTGGCTAGCGCCAACTCAGCGAAGGTTCCGAGTCCGTCATGAAAAAGACCCTCGGTAATTTCAAAAATTGTTTTGGCGTTGTCGTTCATACTTATTCCCTCGTTTTCTTTTTTTGATGGCGACTGCTCTTGCGGCTTGCCTAATCCATCCACCAACAATTCTGACAAACGCGATAACAACAACAGCCCCGGATTGTCGGGCGACCAATCAGGGTCAGGAAGGTAGTCAGTCGTGAGCGCATAAGCGATGCGTCCGCGCGGCGTGTAAAGAATGCCTACGTCAGAGCGCAGCGCGTCGAGTGCGCCGGTCTTGTTGGCGACGGTGACGCCTTTGAGATTGCGGCCTGCTCCGTCGTGAAATTGCTGGCGCTTGAGGATGGCGATCATTTCTTTCGAGGCTGCGGGTGAAACGACCTCGCCGCGTTCGAGCCGTTCGAGCAGCGCGACCATCTCTTGCGACGTACTCATTCCGATGCCATACGTCGAGCCATCGGCGCGTTTGTTGCTCGCGTCACTGAAGGCTTTGCTCTCGCCGCCACCACCGATCTTGCGCATCGAACGCAGGTTCTTGAATCCGAGTGCATCCATCCGCGCGTTGACCTCGTCCGCCGTGACAGCATCAATCACCAGATTCGTCGCCGTGTTGTCACTGATGGTAATCATCAAATGCACAGCGTCGCGCAACGTGATTTTCAGTCCGTCGTGAAATTCAAATAGGATGCCTGCGCCTGCGACTTTTTTGGCTTCGGTGACGGTGAGTTCATCTGCCCATTTGAGCTTGCCATCGGCGACGAGGCCGAACGCTGCGACCATAATCGGCAGCTTGATCGTACTCGCCGTGCGCGTACGTTGGTCGCCGTTGAGACTGTAGCTTGCGCCGCTGTCGAGATTTTTGGCGTGAATCCAAACCTGTCCTTTGAAATCAGCGATGGCGGTTTTGATGCGTGCGTCGAGCGAAGGCGCGCTGTTGGTTACTTGTGCGTAAAGGCTCAGGCACAGCGCCAGCGTCAGGTAGAGAACACGAATGAACATAAAGCATCCTTTTTGAAATTGGTTGAGCGGTCAATTGAGCAGCGCGAACTTTACCAAAAGCAAAGCCCGTTCGTCATTTTCGGTAGGAGCAGAAAGCCGCCGCGTGGACAAAAGGGCAATTTATTTCTCAGTGGTGGTCGTGCTTTTCGCGGCGTTCGCGTTTGCGGTTGAGGCTGCGGACGTTGAGTTCAAGGCCGATGCGATCAATGGCGGCGAGGGCTTCAGCTTCGGCGGCGCTGAGTCCGGCGCGTTGGGCTTCGGCTTGCGGGTCGGCGAGAAAGCGTTCGCGCAAAGCGTCGTCGGTATAAAGACGTGCGAGAAAGGCTTCGAGCGCAGCGGTGTTCATAGGGCTTTGGGTTGTGCGCGTCCGGCAGCCAGTGCGACGCGGGCGCGCGTGAGTTGTGCAAGCAAAATTTCAATCGGTGGATATTCACCATCGCGTTCGAGAATCACCGTGAGCGGTTGCGGAGCGCGTGCGCCAACTGCCGTCAGCAAGTCGTAAACCGGATCGGGTACGTCGTGTAAATGATCGTCGAGCAACCGCCGTTCGCCTTGCGCGCTGACCCATTTGCCGCCTGCGAGATGGATAGCGGAGATGCGTTCGAGCGGCAAGCGGTCAATGAATTCATACGGATCGTAATTGAAGTTCGTCGCGTTCGCGTAAAGGTTGTGCAAGTCGAGTAATAAGCCGCACGACGAAGCCGCGAGTATGTCATTCACCCAAGTGATTTCGTCGCGGTCACTGGCGGGCGGATCAATTAACGTGGCGATGTTTTCGACGAGGGGCAGCGAACCTACGATTTGACGTGCGCGGGCGAGGTTTGCGGCTGCGCCTTCGATGGTGTCGGCATTGCGTGGCGGAGCGCTCAAGTGGCCGATCTCGATGCCTCCACCGCGCACGAACGCAAGATGCTCTGACCAATAATCAGGATTGATTTCGTCGCACAGGCGCGCGGTTTTTTCGAGAATTTTGGTCGGTACTGGAGCTGAAGAAGCCAAGCCCAATGTGACGCCGTGCAATACGACTGAGGTTTGCGCGGCGAGAGTCCGCAAAGCACGGCGTTCGTTTTTCGGAGCTTCAAAAAAATCATCGGCGATGATTTCGACGACATCAATTTGATCGAGATGCGCGAAGATGCCCGCCGCCAAGGCAGGCCGCCAGCCGAGTCCGAAACGATCTGCTTGAGTCATTGAGGGAATCCGGGTGTTTTAATCACCACCGCAGCCGCCACAACCGCCGCCTCCGCAACCGCTGCCACAGCCACTGCCGCAACTGCTGCCACAACCGCCGCTCCCCCCGCCTGAAGATTGATCGGCGCGCGGGAAGAGTTCTTTGGCGTAAGCGTAATCAAAAGCACCGAGTGCGCCGATGCCGAATACGGCGGCGATTAACACGGCTTCGGATTTTTGCAGCCCGCGTGATTGACGGCTACGCAAATCGCCGTAAAGCGACTTGATGTCCGTCAGCATCGCTTTGCCGCGCGGCGTGAGCCGTGGGAAGAGCGCAAAACTTGCCGCAATCACTGCGATGATCATCAGCACAATCAGGAACATCACTGGACGTTGATTGGCGAGTCCGATTTGCACTCGGTAAAATCCAATGCCTAACAACCACAACACTGCCAGCGCGAAAATCAGTCTGCGGCTGGATTTTTGGTCTGCGCTCGGCAGCAACCCGGCTTGTTGCAACTTCGTTTGGTAAGGCTCGCAATTGGTTTTGAGGTAGTCGTTATTGAACAACTTGGCGGGTTCGGTCGGCGTTCGCAAAACCTGTAACAAGGCTGCTTCGAGTGGTGGTAGCGAAACTGCTTCGACGGGCTTGGGCGAACGCTCAATCGTTTTGTCTTTCACCTTGAGCAAGTTTCGCTCGACCAATGAAATCGTAGCGATGCGAATCGTTTCGTTCGCTCCGCCGCGTAAGTGCGCGATGAGATAGGGATCAGCCAGATTCAGTTTCGGTGCTTCGCCAGATTCGGCGATGCGTCGCCACATCCAGCCAGCGAAAATGGTGGCGAGGCTGAGGCCGAAATAGAACAACAGAAAATCAGGGCCGCGTAAATCGAATGGAAACATCAGTATCCTCCTAATAAGTTGGCTAACGTTTGGTTGCTTGCTTGATTGTCAAAACGCGCTTGCCGCTGCCGCCTGCTCGCAAAGCTGAACTGTTTCTGCTTTGAGATGACGATACGACAAGTACCTGAATTAAGAACGTTAAATCAACTTAAAGTTCGTTGCGCGAGCAGGGAAGCTGAGAGTCGGTTCCGCTAAGCCAGACAACGCTGAGAGCAATTATTTTTTCGCGGCTTCGGCTTGGCGTTCGGCTTCGCGTTTGGCGTCCAGTTCCTGTACGTACTGATCGAAGCGAGGTTGCTGTTCGGCATTCAAAAGATTGCGAATTTTGGCACGGCCCGACAAGCGAATGGCTTCGAATTGCGGGCGGTTTTTTTCTCTGAGGTCTTTGTATTGCTGGCGCGCGTCTTTCAGGATTTCTTCGACCTGCGATCGCTGTTCGGTTTGCAATCCTACGCGCTTATCCACGGATGTCACGACCGACATTACGGTAGTGGAATTTTGGCTTTGCTGTTTTTGCACGATGTAAGTCGCCAGCCCGCCGGTAAAACCACCGAGCAAAAACGTGGCGACGATAATGAGTTGTGCTTTGCGTTTGCTGTTATTGAACATCTAATCCCCCAACCAGAAAGCGTCGTTATGTTGCGATTCATTGGCGCTGGCAGTGAACACATGTTCTTCCGATGGGGAAGAGTTCGCGCTCAAGGTGAAAGCAGCGGCCGTCAGCAACAGGGCTGCGGCGCTGAACGTGAGCAGCCAGCCGCGTAAGGCAGGCACCGCATGTTCCCAGGTCAAGACATAAGGCTCAACTTCGGTTCGTAAGCGCGCGGTCAACTTCGCCATAAAATAAGGCGAGGGCTTATAGCTCTGTTGATTGATTTGATCGGCACGTTGCCGCAACAACCGATGGATTAAATCAGCTTGTTGCGTTGCTTCGACGCAAGCCTCACAACGCTGTGCGTGAGCTGAACCGTGCATTAGTTTTTGGACTCGACATTTCATCATCTTGGTAAATCTGCCTTTCTTCTAACGTGCTTTTTGGGCGATGCGCTGATCCGTCAGCGTGAGGCGTTTCAGCGTGCGCCGTAAGCTGTGCCGTGCGCGAAAAGCACGGATTTTCACTTTGGCTTCTGACCAACCCAACATTTGCGCAATCTCTTTGACCGAATAATCCTGCAAGTGCAGCAGCGTGATAATCACGCGCTCTTCGTCTCCCAAGCCGCTTAACAGCCGCTCAGTCACGGCCTCAGTGATTTGCGCGTCTTCGGGTGAAAGACTTAGCGCGCCATTCGTTTCTACCAGTTTGTTGTCCAGCCACGTCGCATCTTCTTCAGTTACGTCGCTGATGAAAATCTCGTTACGCTTCTTCTTGCGCCGCAATTCGTCGTAACAATTATTGACCGCAATGCGCGCCAGCCAGTGTTCAAACGAAGCGCCTTGCCGATAAGTGTGCAGCGAGAAATAGGCTTTAGCGAAAGTATCCTGCACGATGTCTTCGGTGAGTTCATTCGAGCGAAAGAAGTGGCGTGCGATGCGTGCGACGCGCGGGAAGTATTTTTCCACCAGCGTCTCAAACAAATGCGTCTGGCCTTTCAAAACGGCCTCGACCAACACGTCGTCTTGATGCACTTCAAGCGGGGCGTCAGCGGAAGTCGCCATCACCGGGAAGTTTAGCTTTTCGTCGAAAGTAGCCAGAGACATAAGAGAATTACAGTTATAGACGCGAGCTTTTTTGTACGGGTTTCCAGATTCTTAGTTGCGAGAGGGAAACAAGGTCTTGCGTCAGCGAAACAACCGCTGTATGATTCTGTTGAACTTACACAAGCAGTAAAGATGCTTTACTGTTTAACCGTCTCACACTTGATACGTCAAGATTCAATAGGTTTTTATGACTCGTGACAATCTGATTAACGTAAAAGAATTAGGATTTCGCATCAAACAGAAAAGGGAACGCGAGAAACTCTCGTTACGCGCGGTTGCCAAAGTTACTGATGTGAGTCCTTCTACGCTTTCGCGCATTGAAAGCGACAAACCCGTAACTCCTGACGCGCCCACGTTAGCACGCTTGGCGAAGTGGCTCCAAATTCCGATGGAAAGAATTTTGGCAAGTGCTGCCGAAACCCTCGGCACGCCGCTGATGCTTTATCCCACTGAATCTACGCCGAGCTTTGTCGAAGCCTGTTTGCGCGCCGATCAAAACCTGACGCCTGAAACAGCCCGCGCGCTGTCAGACCTTTTCAGAGCGGCTTATGATGGAGTCCGCCATGCCGATCAGGTTGCGCGGGAAAGCTAAAGCCTTTGAGTTAAAAGCGCAGCAAATCCGCCAGTTCGCTGGCCTTGCGCCTGCCCAACGGCTAGACCCTTTCGCGCTCGCCCGCCAACTCAAGCTGACCGTCATCGCCGATGCTCAGCAATGGCGGCAGCACTTGGCGTTAGACGCTCGCACCGCTGAACAGCTCTTTCTGAAAGATGCCGGCGGCTGGTCAGGTGGCGTCACGCCTGACCGCGAAGACGGTACGCGCGTCGTGCTGCTCAACCCCACGCATTCACCGCAGCGCCATGCCGCCACGTTGATGGAAGAAGTTTGCCACGTGTTGTTAGGCCATCAGCCGAGTTCGATCACACCTGATCAAAACAAATTGCGTGATTACAACCACCAGATCGAAGAAGAAGCTTACGGCGTAGGCGCAGCCGCGCTCTTGCCCTGCGTCGCTTTGCAAGACTGCCGTGAGCAAGGCTGGAGCGATCAAAAAATCGCCACCCAGTTCGGTATCAGCCCCTCGCTCGTAGCGTTTCGCGCTCGGTTTTTAGGGTTGGACGCTAAACCAAATTCTTCTCACCGTTAAGAAAGCCGCCGAATTGAGTGGTGAGTTCGCAGTTCGCCCAAGCGTTTGGTAACGTACTCAAAATTGATAAAGATGAGTCCGTTACTTTTTCCGTACCAGCTTGTGAGCATTGGCTTTCTTGCCTGGTGGGCACCGCTTATAGAACCTGTTTGCAGTTTAATGAAAACCGAGATTGAATGGAGAAATGGCTTATACAACGAACATAACCGTCCCG
>JAYSVR010000630.1:0-29873 GCA_043718445.1 Acidobacteriota bacterium
GCGGTCTTCCTTTTCCGAAAGCTCGTGCTGCGAGAGACTGAAATAAGGAACGCTGCGCGGCTTCTCTTACAGCCCGCAGGATGCGGGCGCTCCCAGGCGCGGTCTTCTTTTTTTTCAGCGTTCGCATTGCGAGAGACTGAAATAAGGAACGCTGCGCGGCTTCTTTTACAGCCCGCCCCAATGCAGGTGAAGATGCGGGTGCTCCCAGAAGAGAAACGATGACTGACGAATTCCGGTACGACGTATTTCTGAGCCACTGCCGCCGCGCCCGGGAGCGCGTGCGCGAGATCGCCGAACGCTTGCGGGCGGATGGGCTGCGCGTGTGGCCCGGAGTCTTTGATGATGAAGGGGAAAAGCTTCACGGCGTGGGCGGCGCGGGCGGCGGCGCAGCAACTGCGGCGCTGCGCGAGGAAGGGTTGGAGCAGTCGCGCTTGCTGGTGTTGTGTCTGTCAGCGCAGGCCTACGGTGACGAGTGGGCGCAGTTGGAAGCGGAGACGTTCCGGTTCCGCGACCCGCTGAATCAGGCGCGCCGCTTCTTGCTGCTGCGGCTCGACGCGGCTCCCATCAAAGAGTCGCTGGTGGAATTTCCACCAATCAACCGTCTGACTGAAAAGCAGGCAAAGTAAAAGTATGAGCAAAAAAGTTACTCTCAAAATAAACCAAATCGCTGGAGACTATCTGAGCGACGAGCCAACAGCTTGGCTTAAGTTTTCGAATGTGCTGGCCTCAAAAATATCCGAATGGGGAGCGCGGGCAATTGATGAAGCGGGTGGTTGGGTTACGGAAGTAGAAATAGAGGATAAGATTTTACCCGAGTTACTCTCACCTACATTTGTAAGCCTTATTTCGCAGGGGCTTGATCATCAATCAATCGTTGAAGAAGTTTCTAGATTGACCGACGAAATAGTCAGTACGGCAGAGGCAGGCGTTGAATTCAAACCGTTCAAAACTACTGATCCTGATGATTTGAATTACTGGCTCGGTGACGATAAGCCATTTGACGATAAGGCGGGCTATGGCGTGGCAGCGCTTTCGTTCAGCAAGTATGAGCTTGAAGGCACGATTGCCCATCTCGTATCTGACGAGATGGTTGCAAGCGTCGTGGAAATTCCGCCTTCCAAACTCTCTGAAAGCCTCATATTTACTCTTGATGATATTGACCCGCGTCTTTATCAATCCTTGATTGATCACCCTGAGTTATTACGAACCCTTGAATGGAGGACGTTCGAAAAGCTGTTGGCGGATGCGCTTGAAGCGATTGGGTTTGAAGTAGAACTACAAAAGGGAACAAAAGATGGTGGTATTGATTTATTTGCGATCAAGAGGCAGGCCATTATTGGACCCGAGCGCTATCTGATCCAAGCCAAACGTTATAAAAACAAGGTTGGCCTCGAACCTGTACAAAGATTGATGTTTCTACACAAACATCACCTAGTTACAAAGGTGTGTTTAGCCACCACGTCTACTTTCACTAGCGGGGCTTGGAAACTAGCCGAACAATATAAATGGCAACTCGAATTAAAAGACTTTGACGGCGTATTTGAATGGGTGCAGCTAGCAGCAAAAAAGCGATTGTCTTTGTGAGCGCCTATCCGAAGTCCGCCTAACAGCTATGCAGCGATAACGCATTCCCGTCGTGTCAGCGACGGTTGATGCTCTGGCTACCTGAAACATCGGAATCAAACGTCGCTAACGCGACGCGGAAATTTCGCGCACGCCTGCCCGTGCGTTGAAACGCACGGCTAAATTCAAACCGCCGCTACGCGGCGAAGAGGTGTTCGAGACGAGCGCCAAAGAGGGAACGAATTGTGAGGCGTTGAGTCGGGCGATTGTGGAAGGCATTCCGTGGGCGCAGATGGAAAAGCGTACTTCGCCGCGCATTTTCAAACTCATCAAAGATCACATTCTGAAGTTGCGCGATGAGGGCGAGGTCTTGCTGACCTTCAAGGAATTGCGCGAGAAGCTCTGGCAGCGGTTGAGCGACGAGCCGCGCTTTGACGATGCGACGCTGCAAACGGTCGTAGGGCTGCTGGACGGCCCCGGCGCGGTGAAGGAGTTGGATTACGGCACTTTCGTCCTGCTGCAACCGGAGTGGGTCAATGCCTACGCGCAAGCGGTGATCCGCACGCTGCGGCAGGGTTGGCGGGCGGCGCTACGCCCGGACATCCGAACACGGTCAGCGGAGCGGCGGGCGGCACAGCGATTCTCGATGCTGACAGCAACGTCACAGTGGATTTCGGTTTCTATACGCAATATCTCGGCAACCTCGTATTCGCTGACACAGGCGCGGGAGCCAATTACAACAACGGACAACGCGACGCGGGCGAACTTGGTATCGGCGGTGTGAGCATTCAGCTTTTTGCCGCGAACGGTGCGACTGAAATCAATGTCGGCCCTGACGGCATTTACTGTACGGCGAATGACGCGGCGGGCGGTATCTCGCCGAGCAACGTGCCAGCTACGCTGGGGTCATATCAGTTTTGCGGATTGCCGCAAGGCCAATACGTGGTGAAGATCACGGCTCCTGCTGGCAGTTTCAGCAGCAATGATCGCGCCACGACGCCTACGCCTGAAGGCAGTCTCGACAGCGATGACAGCGGCATCGGCACAGCCAGCGGAATGATTTTCAGCGCAACGGGCGCGAATGCCCTGACGCTGACGCCGGGCGGCGAACCGACAGTCACCAATGCGAACGGCACGACGACGAATCCGACGATGGATTTCGGTTTGACGTTGCCGCCGGTCAGCATCGGCAATACGGTGTGGTTCGACACGAATAACGACGGGCAGATTCAACCGACCGAGATCGGCATCAACGGCGTCAAGGTCGAACTCTTCCTCGACGCTGACAGCAGCGGCGCTTTGACCGGAGCCGAACAAACGCCCATCGCTACGCAAGCGACGAGCGGCAGCGGCTATTACCTGTTCACGCAACGCACCAACGCGGCGGGCGTAGGCACGGGTTCGCCGCTCTTGCCCGGCAATTACTTCGTCGTGGCTGACGCGAGCAACTTCATGGGCGCGGGCAAACTCGTGGGCTGCTTGTCCAGCACCAACAACGTGACTGGCAACAGCGATTCCGACAACGGCGATCACGGCTTGGACAATCCGACTCCGGCCACGGGCGGCGTAGCTTCAACGTTGATTAGCTTAGTCGGCGGCACTGAACCGGCGACTGACGGCCCAAATGGTGATGGTAACGATGCCAACGGCAATCAGACGATTGATTTCGGCTTCATTCCGACCAATCTGGTCATCGGCAACCTGATCTGGAAAGACACAGATTTCGACGGCAAGAAAGGCGCGACTGAGACCGGCATCGGCGGCGTCAAAGTGAATCTCTATCGTGACGTGAACCGCAACGGTTCTTACGAAGCGGCGACCGACTCACTGGTCACAATGACGACGACCGTGAACGGCAACTATTCGTTCACTAACCTCATTCCCGATCCTTACTTCGTGCAGGTTGATGCGAGCAATTTCGCCGTCGGCGGACCGTTGTATGGTTGCGCGAGCAGCTTCGTCACCCAGACCGGCAACAGCGACGCGAACGAAGAAGACCACGGTTCAAACAACAGCGACCCGCTGCTGTATGCGCCGATCTCTTCGGTCATCAACATGATCGCGTTTAACGAACCCGGCGTAGACGGCGACGACACCAACGGCAATCAAACGATTGACTTCGGCTTCGTCACCATTCAAGTCAACGCGATTGACGATATGGGTATGTGTACCGGCCCCGGCGCTACGTTGGCTTATACGTTCAAGATCACGAACTCCGGCGCGACGAAACAGAACGACAACCCCGGCCCCGAATTCACGGCGACCTTGCCGACGGGTCTGGTGGGCGTGCCTGGTTCGGGCGTCTCGAGCGGCGGCGGCGTCATCACCGTCACCGGAACGAGCGTGACGTGGGACGGCATGATTCCGGCGGGCGCGATGGTGACGTTGAGTTACCGCGCGCAAGTCGGCAACAGCGTCGCGGCAGGTACTGATCTGGTAGTGAGTTCGACGGTGTATGCCGACGGCGACAACAACGGCACGAATGAAGGCCAAACCACGACGACGCAAAGCAAGAAAGTGAATTGCGCGCCCGTCGGCCCCGGCATCATTCCTGAAGGCGGTTCGGGTTCGTCGGTGTTGATCTTCCCGATTTACACCTCGAACGCTTCAAATCCGGCTTCACAAAATACGCGCATCAACCTCACGAACTTCCACGCCTCAAAGGGAGTGAACCTTCACCTCTTCATGGTGGATGGCGAAAGCTGTTCGGTGGCGGGTGCGAATATCTGTCTGACCGCGAACCAGACCGCCAGCGTGTTGGCCTCTGATCTCGATCCGGGTACGACGGGTTATCTGATGGCCGTCGCGGTTGACGCTCTCGGTTGTCCGATCAACTTCAACTTCCTGGGCGGCGACGCTTATACGAAGTTTGACAGCGGACATCGCGGCAACCTCACCGCGCAAGGCGTGTCGGCCCTCGCGGGCGGCTTACCAGCTTGCGATGCCAACAGTTCCATCGCGACGTTGCGGTTCGATGGTGTGAGTTACGGCGCGTTACCGCGCACCGTGGCGTTAAGCAGCATCGGCAGCCGCGCGGACGGCAACCGTCCGTTGCTCATTCTCGACCGCGTCGGCGGCAACCTGAGCAACAGTGCCGAACGCTTGGGGCCGATCTTCGGGTTGTTGTATGACGACGCCGAGAAAGCTTACAGCTTCTCGTTCAATCCGAACACCTGTCAGTTCCGCAGCGAACTGGGAGGCAGCTTCCCGCGTACGACGCCGCGTATGGACACGGTCATCGGCGCAGGTCGCAACGGTTGGCTAAAGTTCTATGCCAGCCCTGACGCGGCCTTGATCGGCGGAGCGTTCAACTTCAACGACAACGCCGCTTCGCAACCGGGAGCCTTCAACGGCGGACACGGACTGCATACGCTGACCACGACCAACACGGCCAGCGTTACCATTCCGGTCTTCCCGCCGACCTGCTAAACGCAGTCAGGCAGAACCAACAAAAACCCAAGGCGGAAGCAATCTGGAATTGCTTCCGCCTTGGGTTTATCTAGCCCGCGTTGGCTTTGCCTCCGTGGCCCGACCGTTAGCGAGGGCGACCTCTGCGTTGCGCCCTTCGGCGATGTGTAGCGCATTGTGGTGGTAGCCCTCGCTAACGGTCGACGGACAGGCTTCGCGTAGGCCGCGCTGATTGACCCCTTTTCGGCGAGTCGGCATAATCCGCCGCGTTATTGGGAACCCCTTGCGACGCCTTATTTCCCGTGTCTTTAAGTTCGTCCAAACACCATGGCTACATACCCATCCAGAAAATCGCGTAGAGCGCCACAAATCGAAGAATACGACGACGAAGAAGTCTATGCCGTGCGTCCGCGTCGCGGCGCGCGTCGGTCTGCGCGTCGTTCGGGTTTCGGTGATGCGATGCGGCGCATCAACTGGAATTGGGTGCTGGCTCCGCTCGTATTGATCGCGCTGCTCGTGGGCGGATTGATGGCTTATTACTATCAGGAATACACCGAGCGGATTGATTCGGCGCTGCGCGGCGATATTTTCGTAGCCAGTTCGGGCATCTATGCCGCGCCGATGAACATTCGTCCGGGCCTCGCGCTCAAGCGCGAAGACCTGCTCGCGCAATTGCGCCGCGTGGGCTATCTCGAAGCGGGTACGACTGAGAATCAAAGTCGCGGACAGTTCGCGGTGCGCGGCAACGCGGTGGAGTTGCGTCCGAGCGGGCAAACCCGCGTGGACGGCGACGCGCTGTTTCGTCCGTTGCGCGTGAGTTTCAACGGCAACGCGATTCAAGGCATCAGCGATCTTTCGTCCAAAGAACAACTCAATCAGGCCCTCATCGAACCCGAAGTGATTTCTTCGGTCGTCAACGCCGAACGCGAAAAGCGCAAGATCATCGAATATAAAGACCTGCCGCAAACTTTGGTTGACGGCATCACCGCCACCGAAGACCGCCAGTTTTTTGAGCATTACGGCATCAACTGGCGCGGCGTGATTCGCGCGCTCATCAAAAATCAGGAAGCCGGAAAAGTCGTCGAAGGCGGCAGTTCGATCTCGCAACAATTGGTCAAAAAAACCTTTCTCACCGACGACCGCGTGTGGAGCCGCAAAATCCCTGAAGCCTATATGACCGTGTTGCTCGAACAGCGCCTGAGCAAAGAGCAAATCATGGCGATGTATTGCAATCTGATTTATCTGGGCCAACGCGGCAGCTATTCAATCAACGGTTTCGGACAAGCCGCGCGCAGTTTTTTTGACAAAGACGTATCGCAACTCAGCTTGGCCGAATCGGCGACGCTGGCCGGCTTGATTCGCTGGCCGAACCATTACGCGCCGTTTCAACATCCTGACCGCGCCAAAGACCGTCGCGATAAAGTGTTAGATTTGATGGTCGAAGCCGACAAGATCACCGCCGCGCAAGCCGAACAAGGCAAGCAACAACCGCTGGGACTCAAGAGCGGCGGTGCGAGTTCGATTGATGCGAACGATGCGCCTTACTTCACCGATTACCTGACCAAACAACTCGAAGCGCAATATGACAGCCGCGATGCGCTCAAACATTTGCGCATCTATTCGACGATTGACATCAACTTACAACGCGCAGCCTTTCAAGCCGTGACCAAACAGATGGCTGCGATTGATAAGCAGTTTGCCAAACGCAAGGGCGGAACCGCCGGATTGCAAGCCGCGCTCGTGGCGATGAACCCCAAAACCGGCGAAGTGCTGGCGATGGTCGGCGGACGCGATTACGGCGCGAGCCAGTTGAATCGCGCGACCGAAGCGCGCCGCCAGCCGGGTTCGGTCTTTAAGCCGTTTGTTTACGCCGCCGCGTTGAGCAATGGCGCTGACGATGACGGCAAGACGATCACGCCCGCGACGATGTTGATGGATGCGCCGCGCACGTTCACCTATGGCAACGGACAAAAATATTCGCCGGGCAATTTCGGCGACTCGTTCGAGAACAAAAAGATCACGCTGCGCGACGCGCTGGTGAAATCAAAAAACGTCGTCACCGTCGAACTCGCGCAACTCGTAGGCGTCTCACAAGTCGCCGCGCTCGCCGAACGCGCGGGCATCGCGCGCGTACCGACTTATCCGTCAATGGCGCTGGGCGTTGCGGAAGCCACACCGCTGCAAATGGCTTCGGCTTATACGACGTTTGCCAATGGCGGCAAGCGCGTAATGCCTACGACTTATAGCCGCGTGACCGACGGCACGGGGCGTACGTTGTTGCAAGCCAGCCGCGAATCGAAAGATATTCTCTCGCCGCAAGTGGCTTATATGATGACTTCGATGATGCAAGACGTAATTGATCGCGGCACCGGCACGCGCGTCAGAGCCATGGGTTTCAAAGGCACGGCGGCGGGCAAAACCGGTTCGTCACGCGACGGCTGGTTCGCGGGCTATACGCCGAATTTAGTGTGCGTGGTTTGGGTAGGCTTCGATGACAACTCTGATCTGGGCTTAACGGGCGGTGCGACCGCGGCTCCGATTTGGGCAGACTTTATGACGAAGGCGCTGCAAGTGCGCCCCGATCTCGGTGGCAATTTCGAAGACCCCGGCGGACTCGTCACCGTCAACATTGACCCCGAAACCGGCTTGCTCGCACGCAGCGAGGGCGGACGCGCTGAATACTTTTTGCAAGGCACTGAGCCAGACGGTTCAGCCCCGCGCGACAGCCGCGAAGACGACGAAAACAAACCTGACAACGATCCTTACAACAAACCCAACGAGACGCCTGACCCCTACGAAAAGCCGCCTGCCAATCAGCGCGCCGCGCGTCCGCGCGAATTGCAAAACCAAAACTTCCCTGACGCGATGGTTTCGATTGAGGTATGCAATACGACCGGCCTGTTGCCGCAACGCGGCGTATGCACACGCACCGCGTGGCGCAAGTTCGCATTTGGCAAAGAACCCGCCGACACTTGCAGCGATTCGCGCCACGAACGGCAAAAAATCATCAACTGACGTGGCGCAGGCTTCAGCCTGTGACCCGTAGCGCGGACTTCAGTCTGCGAACGTAGCGCGGACTTCAGTCGGCGAACGTAGCGCGGACTTCAGTCGGCGCTCTATTTTGCGAGGAATAAAAATGTTCGGACAAGCACAACAGCGATACGTAAACGTGGAAGATTATTTCGAAGCAGAACGTGTGGCAGAAGCACGTAGCGAGTATTGCAACGGTCAGATTTTTGCGATGGCCGGAGCCAGTGAACCGCACGAAGATGTTGCGGCCAATCTTGTAATGACACTCAGACAACAGACCAGAGGACGCGCATGCAAGGCTTATGGCAGCGGCCTGAAACTTTGGATTCCCAACAAAAAGAGTTCCCGTTATCCCGATGTTTCGGTGGTGTGCGGGCAAATTGAGTTTTATCAGGCCGAACGCCCCGAAGCCATACTCAACCCAACCGTTCTAATTGAAATCCTTTCACCCTCGACTGAAGGCACCGACCGTGGCGCGAAGACCGAGGAATACCGCAGCCTGCCGTCGTTGCAGGAATACCTGCTCGTCGCGCAAGACCGCTGCCACGTCGAACATTACGTCAGACAGAATCAGCAACAATGGCTGATGACCGAATACAACGAACTCAACGCAACGATTACCTTGAATTCGATTCAATGCCAGCTTTTATTGGCAGACGTATACGACAAACTCATCTTTCCCGCACCCGCTGTTGAACCCGCTGCCGACGCTGAGGCTTAAAACGAAAACTCGCCCGCGAATTGCTTCAATGAAAGAAGCCGTAATCAAACAAACCTCTGCGTTTCTCACGGCCCAATGGCGCTGGCTGGCGATGGCGAATTACGCGATTGATCCGGCGGTGCTTGCACCGTATGTACCGCGCGGGACTGAACTCGACACGTGGCAAGGCCGCCATTACGTCAGTTTGGTAGGATTCTTGTTTCTCGACACGCGCGTACTCGGCGTGCCGATTCCCTTTCATCGCAATTTTGAAGAATTGAATTTGCGCTTTTACGTGCGGCGCAAAAGCCTTGACGGCTGGCGGCGCGGCGTAGTCTTCATCAAGGAACTCGTGCCGCGTTGGGCAATTGCGACGGTGGCGCGCGTGGTTTACGGCGAAAACTATGAAGCGCGTCCGATGCGGCATGTCGTCGAACGCGAAAGCGCGACTCCGTCAGTGCGCTATGAGTGGTTCGCGCAAAAGCGTTGGCAACACTTGGCGATTCAAACCGCAGGCACGGCGCAACCGCTGGTCGCGGGTTCGGAAGCGGAGTTCATCACCGAACACTATTGGGGCTACGCCGCACAACGCGATGGCGGATGCGTTGAATACCAAGTCGAACATCCGTCGTGGCGCGTGTGGCAAGCGGCTTCGGTTGCATTCGCGGGCGACGCGGCGGCTTTGTATGGCGCGCGGTTTGCTGACGTATTGGCATCCCAACCCGTTTCGGCTTTTGTGGCAGAGGGTTCTGCCATCACCGTCCGGCGCGGCGTGAGGATTCATTGAGTATGAAACTGGCAAACAACCAACACGTATTGCTTTACGACGGCGATTGCGGCGTTTGTACGCGATTGATGGAAACCGCGCGCGGACTCGATAAACAAGGGCTTTTCGCGCTGTTGCCTTATCAGTCGTTCGCCGAAATAGAACTCGCGCCGTTCGGACTCACGCATGCTGACTGCCAACGCAAGTTGCAAGTCATCACGCGCGCCGATCATCGTAAAAGACGCGTATTCGGCGGCGCGTTCGGTGTAAATTTTTTCCTGTGGCAATACTGGCCGTGGAAAATTTTCGTACTGTTGGTTTATGCCTTGCCGCTGTTGCTGTTGGGCGAAATTGTGGGCTACGCGCTGTTTGCGCGTTATCGCCGCCACATTTCGCAATGGCTCGGCTTGACGGTGTGCGCTTTGCCGAAACGTGCGCAGTGAAATGAATACGTCTCGCCACAACAAAGCACAAAAGCCACAAAACTCCTTCTGAGCAAAAATGCCTTTTGTGTCTTCTGTGCCTTTTTGTGGCGAAATCCCCTCTGCGCCACTGTAAGTTTTTGGCTGCACTTTCCACCTAACTACGATGAACACTGACGTAACGACCCGCATTCTCCGCAAGCCCCGCAGCTCATACGTTGCTAGCGCCTGGTCAACGGTTCTCCTGGTAAATCTATTTTGTTCGCTCGCCCTCATCGGCGCAGCACAGGAACCGGCCTCGCGTCCCCGCCGCGTCACTCCCAAATCGGTAAGCCACTTTAAGTCTGAATCACGCAAACCGCGTCCGCTCGCGCGCGACGAGATTGTCGAAGCCGAATTCCAACTCGCCGCGCTCGGCTATTGGCTGAATCGAGCCAATGGCAACTGGGACGAATCTTCGCGCCATGCGCTAACCGCCTTTCAAAAAGTCGAAGCCTTGCCGCGCACTGGCAAACTTACGCGTGACGTATACGAACAACTTATGCTCGCCCGCCGCCCCGAATCGCGTGAAGGTGGCCCGGCTCACATCGAAGTAGATTTGCGCCGCCAGATTTTATTCGTCGTCAATGACGAAGTCCGTGTCACGCACGTGTTGCCCGTCTCGACCGGCAGCGGCGAAGAGTTCACCTCAGAGGGTTGGACGCGCGATGCGATTACGCCGCCGGGACGGTTTACCATCCAGCGCAAAATCGCGGGCTGGCACAAGAGCGCGTTGGGCATGATGCATTCGCCCAGTTATCTCTTTCTCGGTTTGGCGATTCACGGCTCGGCTTCGATTCCGACCAAGCCCGCCAGTCACGGTTGCGTACGCGTGCCGATGTTCGCTTCTGCCACGCTCGCCAAACTGATGCCAAAAGATACGCCAGTCGTGGTTTATGACGGTTTGAATCCGTTTCTCTCGTTTCAACTCATGACACCAATGCGGTTGCGCGCACTCGAGGTAAAGGCTTCGAATTAGCCTGGGTGCGCACCGCTTCCAGCGTGCTCTAAAAAAAAGCCGCGCAGCGTTCCTTATTCCTGTCTCTCGCAATGCGAAGACTTGAGATGAGAACGCTGCGCGGCTTCTTTTATTTGCACGCAGGGATGCGTGCGTACCTAGGCTACACCCAGACTTGTTGCCACAACTTGCGCGGCGTGCCTAGAATGCTTGCACACGATGAATTACGAACCACTTGTTCCCTTCGGCTGGAACCCGCATTTTCAATCGCACTTTCAACCCTATGAGGCGGACGGCTTTGAACCCGGTCGCGTCGCCCTCGAATACAATCAGTTTTATCGCATATACACGGCGGCGGGCGAGATACTCGCTGAGACGACGGGCAAGCTGCGTTACGAAGCCCAGAGTCGCGCCGAACTGCCTGCCGTAGGCGATTGGGTCGCACTCAAAAAACGTCCAGATCAGGAACACGCACGCATTCACGCAATCTTGCCGCGCAAGAGCTGTTTCACGCGCAAGGTCGTAGACCGCAAGACCGAAGAGCAAGTCGTCGGAGCCAACATTGATACGCTGTTGCTCGTGACTTCGCTCAATCAGGATTTCAAGCCGCGCCGCCTTGAACGTTACGTTGCCGTCGCTGTCGAAAGCGGCGCGCGTCCAGTGTTGCTGTTGAGCAAGTCCGATCTTTGCGACGACCTAGACGACAAGCTCGCCGCGCTCGAAGCCCTCGCTGAACACGCGCCGATTCACGCCATCAGCGTGAAAGAAGGTCTCGGACTCGAAGCCCTCGCGCCTTATTTCATCGCGGGGCAAACCGTAGCGATTCTCGGTTCGTCAGGCGTGGGCAAATCTACGTTAGTCAATCACCTGATGGGTTTTGACCGGCAGAAGGTCAAAGAGATTCGCGCCGGTGACGGCGAAGGCATGCACGCTACGCGGCACCGCGAATTGATCGTGCTGCCGTCGGGCGGATTGGTACTCGACACGCCCGGCATGCGCGAGTTGCAGCTTTGGGAAACCGACGAAGGCATGGATCAGGTTTTCGGCGATGTCGAAACCCTTATCGCCGCCTGTCGTTTCAGCAATTGCAGCCACAAAACCGAGCCTGGTTGCGCCATTCGCATGGCGCTCAAAGACGGTTCGCTCGAAGCCGGGCGCTATCACAATTACGTCAGATTGCAGGACGAACTCGCTGTGCTGGCGCAGCGGCAGGAATCTTTTGCCGCGCTAAAAGAACGCAAACAGCTCTGGAAAAAACTCGCCAAGGCAGGCGAAGAACGCGGACGATCTAAACGCGGTGACTAGCCACTATCTATGCTCGAACTCAAAGCTCTCTCGAAACACTACGACACGCCGCAAGGGGCGCTGCCAATTCTGCGCGATTTGAATCTGACCTTTCAGCGCGGCGACGCGACGGCGATTACCGGCCCGTCGGGCAGCGGCAAGAGTACTTTGCTTTATTTGCTGGGCGTGCTTGATACGCCGTCATCAGGCGAGCTCAAACTCGAAGGCCGCAATCCGCACGCGCTCGACGCCAAAGCACAGGCCACCTTTCGCAACGAACACATCGGCTTCGTCTTTCAAGACCATTGCCTGTTGCCGCAATTGAGTGTGTTGGAAAACGTGTTAGCGCCTACGTTAGTGGCTGAGAAAAAAGCTGATTACGTGGCGCGTGCTAAAGAGTTGCTCGCGCAGGTTGGCCTCAGCGAACGCCTCACGCATCGTCCCGCCGAACTCTCAGGCGGCGAGAAACAACGCGTAGCCATTGCGCGCGCCTTGATCTGCCAACCGCAACTGCTGCTTTGTGACGAACCAACCGGCAACCTTGATCGCCAACGCGCCGAACAAGTCATCGCATTGCTGCTTGATTTGCATAAAAAGCAAAACACGATTCTGTTCGTCGTCACGCACAGCGCCGAACTCGCAGCACATCTTCCGCAACGATATGAATTACGCGAACAACAGTTGGTGAAGTGCTGATGATTCAGTGCTGAGTCCTGAGTGCTGAGTGCTGAGTCCTGAGTCCTGAGCTTGAACACTTACAACTCCGCACTCCGCACTCCGCACTCCGCACTCCGCATTCGTTACGGTTTCCCTTTGATGATGTCTTTGAAGAAACCGCCGATGCCTTTCTTTTTCTCTTTCGGTTTTTCCTCTTCGACCTTTTTGTCCTTCTTCTTTTTATCTTCTGGCGTGGGCGTTGCTTTTTTAGTTGGCGTAGGCGGCGGATAAATCTGGCGAGCCGTAGGGGCAGGCACAGGCGTTGCTTTTTTGATTGGCGTCGCTGTCGGCAAAGGCTTGGCTGTGGGTAAAGGCTTGGGCGTAACTTTGGGCACGACTTTGGGCGCGACCATCGGCGAAGGTTTAGCTTTTGGTGAAGCCGCCGCACGTGGCGTCGCCGTTGCTTTAGGCGCAGGCGTCAAGGTAGCTTCAGGCGTTCCGGTGGCGGTGGGCGAAGGCATACTCAACGTCGAACCTGACGGCATGTTCGAAGAAGTCGAATCAACGTTGCGCATCATCGCGTAAGGAATGCCAACCAAGGCGGCCAGCCCTGCCACGGCCAACCACAGCACACCTTTCTTGCGCGGAGCCGAAGCGGCTTCGTCTAACTCAACCACAACTTCGTCATAAAAACCGGCTTTAAGGGCAGTGGGTTCAGTGTTCAAAGCGGCGCGCGTAGCAGCCGTGGGTTTGGACAAGGACGGTTCCGTATTCGGCAACCGAGAAGTTTCAGCAACAGCTTCAGTGGCTAAACCCGCCGGGCGCGTATGGCGTCGCGCGTCTGGCAATACATCTGGCAAAGGCGGCAAGTCGAATTCCTCTTTCGGCAAGTCTGTCACCGATGGCGGCAATTCGGGAATCGTCGGCGCGAGTCCGCGAAGAGTTTCAAACGAAGGCCCTTCATTGGTGTCAGGAGCATCGGGCGTGTCAGGTGCATCGGGTAGCCCAGGTGATAGCACGGGAACCGTTGCGGCTTTCACTCCCGCCGGGCTGGCTGCTGTCGTCAGCCAATCGCGCAAGGCCGTTTGGAATTCCGCCGTTGAACTGAAACGTTCTTCAGGATTTTTTGCCAGCGCGCGCACCAACAAGGCTTCGACCGCGACGGGAATCAGCGGGAAGTAATTGCGCGGCGAAGGCACTGCGTCATTCAAATGCGCCTGCCGCATGGCTTCGTCATTGGCGCGACGGAAAGGCAACAAGCCTGTCACCAACTCATAAAACATCGCGCCCAGCGCGTAAACATCCGACCGCGTATCGAACCCCGCGCCGCGCAATTGTTCGGGCGCGCGATAAGCCAAGCCGCTGTCGCCAGCGTGTAAGGCCTGATCGCCCAGCGCATAGGCCAATCCCAAATCAGTGAGCCGCGCCTGACCGTCAGGGGCAATCATCACGTTGGAGGGTTTCAAATTGCCGTGCGCCCAGTTGGCGCGTCCGAGCCAAACGAGCGGCTCGCAGATTTGCACCATTAACTGCACAGCCTCTTCCGCTGAAAGCACACCGACGGATTTTAGCGTAGCGGCCAACGTGCGGCCTTCGATCAATTCGTTGACGAGATAAAGGTCGGCTCCCTGTTGCAGGATCGTATAGAACTCCGCCAATTGCGGATGGCGCAGTTGGGCAATCGAAGGCGCAAGTTGGCGCAGCCGTTCGTTCACGGCCGCTTTTTCGGTCAACGACGGATGCAACGCCTTGACCGCTACGTGACGCGAACGGCCTTGATCGAGCGCACGATATACGACGCCGTACGCACCACGACCGAGTTCGACTTCGAGTTTGTAATTACCGATAACCTTGCCGAGCATAGCTCCCACCCTTCTGACAGAAAGTGCTTCTACGTTGTTTAGTGGGAAAGGATTCTCGCCGTTACATCGGGCTTGTCAATCAAGGCCGAGTCGAGTGCGCACAGGTTTCAACGAAATCAAAAGACGAGTGTCAGCAAAAATTTCAGCAGCAGCCATAACAACGCAACTGCGCCCCACGTCGCCATTGCGATAAAGATGCGCCGCTTCCCTTCCTGCAAATCAGGATGCAGCCGTTCGGCGCTTTGCAACGGCACGAAGTAGTAAAGAAACCATCCCGCCACCATCAATGGAACCGCCAGCAGCGACAAGCAGAACAGCAGAAAAAATTGCGCGCCGAACACGGGTATCAAACTCGCTGCGCCCAGGGCGGCGGCGACGCGCGCGACTAACACGATCAGGCTCGCGTCTTCGTGAACGCGGTTGAGTTTCTTCTGCCGCTTGACCAATAGCGCAGCTTGTTGCGCGTCAACCGGCGTACCGCATTGCGGGCAAAACGGTTTGTCAGCGCGAATCATCTCGCTGCACGTGGGACATGGGAAGATTTGGATTTCTTCTTGTTCTGAGGGCTGCCCGAATAATGAGTCCATAAAACTAGAGTTCGAATTGCTGCAAGTATTCCGGCATCTCGACCGTCCAGCCGAATTTATCTTCGATCTTTTGTTTGAGCGCTTGCATGGGTTTGGGTTCGCCATGCACCAGAAACACTTTGCGCGGCGTGCGTTTGAATTCGCCCAGCCAGCGCAAGATCTCGCGGTAATCTGCGTGTGCTGACAGGTTAGATAGCGTTTCGATGCGGGCGTTGACCGGAACCCATTGACCGAAAATTTTGACTTCCTTTTCGCCGTTGACGAGGCGGCGTCCGCGCGTGCCTTCGGCTTGATAGCCCACAAATATCATCGTGCTGTTAGCATCGGGCAGGCGCTTGCGCATGTGATGCAGAATGCGTCCGGCGGTCGCCATGCCGCTGGCTGAAATCACGATGCTTGATTGTTCAGAAGCCGAGACGCGCTTTGAATCATCCACTGTCAGCGACAGTTTGAAATTATTTGTCGCCAGCGGATTGCGCTGTTCATCAACCAGCGCATCCATTGCGAGGTCGTGATCTTCTGTGTGTTTGAGATAGAGTTTGGTGGCTTCGACGGCCATCGGGCTGTCAACGAATACGGGCAGAATCGGAATGCGTTTTTCGTCTTCGAGTTCGCGGATGAGATAGACCAGTTGTTGCGTACGGCCTACGGCAAACGCGGGAATGAGAATGTGTCCGCCGCGGTTGGCGGTTTCGTTGATGATTTCGGCGAGGCGCGCTTTCACGTCGTAATCAGGATGTTCGCGGTCGCCATAAGTGGACTCAACCACAATGTAATCGGCCTCGGCCACTGACGAAGGGTCAGGAATAATCGGTTCGTCATAACGTCCGAGGTCGCCCGACATCACCATCTTGCGCGTCTCGCCTTGCGCGTTTTGGAATTCAAAACAAACGAAGCTCGAACCGAGAATGTGTCCGGCTGTGACGAATTCAAACGAAAGGTTGGGGGCAAGCTCTACGCGCTGATGGTAATCAACCGGCGTGAGCAAGCGGCAGGCGGCGGCGGCATCGCGTTCGTCATAAAGCGGTTCGGCAGGGTGGTGTTTGCTCGTACCCTTCTTGTTGAAATAAGCCGCGTCTTCTTCCTGCAAGCGCGCCGAATCGGCCAGCATGATGTTTGAGAGTTCAACCGTACCCGACGTGCCATAAACCTTGCCTTTGAATCCGTGGCGCACGAGACACGGCAAATAACCCGTATGGTCAATGTGCGCGTGCGTCAAAATCACTGCGTCAATGTCGGCGGGCGGCAAGGGGAACGGCTCCCAGTTTTTGAGCCGCAACTCTTTCAAGCCTTGAAAGAGGCCGCAATCTACCATTACGCGAAAGCCGTCTACTTCGAGCAAGTGCCTTGAGCCGGTGACGGTTTGGGCTGCGCCGAGAAATTGAATGGATGCCAAAGTTGTCTCCTGATTAAATGCGTTTGAGTTGATCAAGCGATGTGCGATGGCGCGTAAGATAGCCAATCCTCTAGTGAGCGACAACCTCTGACGTGGCGCAGACTTCAGTCTGTGACCCGTTGTGTGGACTTTAGTCCGCGCGACGCTAGCTCGGCGCTGAACGGGGTAAAACAAAAAGCTGTGCAGACTAAAGTCCACACAACGGGTCACAGACTGAAGTCTGCGCCACGTCTTGGAAATTCGGTTGGCTCAGGCTACATTCGCGCGCGTTACAGCTTTTACGTATCAACCCAAAGCGCCCCAAAGTGCCTCAAAGTACCGATGACTCAACCACTCACACAAGCCACGCCCGCGCACGAACGCCGCCCGACGGTGTTTATCAGCTATTCGCGCGAAGATCAGGCGCTTGCCTTTCGCCTCGTCAATGATTTGCAGGCTGCCGGACTGGCTTGCTGGATTGACACGCAGCGCGTCAATTACGGCGATAGTCGGTGGTATGCCGGGCTCGCCGAAGGCATCAATCATTCTTATGCTTTCGTGCCGCTGATTTCGCGCAAGTCGCTGGGCAGCGAATGGGTGCTGGATGAAATCTGCTGGTCACTCGAAGAAGGCAAGCCGATCTTTCCGTTGATGCTCGAAGACCTGACGCGCGATCCGCTCTTCTTTCGGTTGCGGCGCTTTTTGCGGGTAAACCTTTTTCAGAACGGTTATGAACAGGCGCTGACTGAACTCACGCGCGTTTTGCCTGCGCCTGCTTTGCCTCAGTTCATCGCCGCTGATGCGCAACGCCGCATTGAACTCGCTTATCTCGAAGGGCTGCGCGCCGAAGAAACGCTGACCCACATTGAGAAATACATTGCGTTGAGCGGCACGGCGCAACCGCAAGCGCGCCGCGTCGAGGCCCGCGCCGCCTTTGAATTGCTGCCCATGCGCAAACACGAAATGCGTAACCATCAGCCTGAACCTTTCGATAATGCCGTCGGCAAAATCCGCGAACTCAGTCAGGCCGTGTTGCTGGGCGAACCCGGCGGCGGCAAGACGACCACACTGTGGAAGCTCACAGCGGAATTGCTGGCCGAAGCCGCCGCTGACCAAAGCCGTCCGTTGCCGCTGTTCGTGCGGCTGGGCAAGTGGGATCAACCCGCTCAGACGTTGCAAGAGTTTATTGCCGCGCAAGTCGGCGAGCTCGGCGCTTATCTCGGCGACTTGCTCAAGACGGGCCGTGCCGCCTTGTTGCTCGACGGACTCAACGAATTGCCGACCGATCAGCGCGATAGCAAATATCAGCAAGTGCAAAAGCTGATCGCCACCCA
This sequence comes from Acidobacteriota bacterium, assembly GCA_043718445.1. Lineage (GTDB taxonomy): Bacteria > Acidobacteriota > Blastocatellia > RBC074 > RBC074 > JACPYM01. The sequence goes on from JAYSVR010000630.1 coordinate 17,986, forward strand.
CCAAAGCCTGATGGCTGTCGTCTCGTGCCGTGAACAGGATTACACGGTTGAGCTCGAATTCCCTCGCATCAACATCAAGCCGCTCGACGCTGGGCGCATTCATGAGTTCGCCGCGAAATACCTGGGCGAAGCGGAAGGCGAAACTTTTTTCTGGAAGCTGGCGGGCGGCGACGCAGTGCGCGGCGTTTGCGAAGTCTGGCAAAAGGCGGGCGCGAGCTTCGAACTCTTTTTCACCGCGCCTGACATCCCGCGTGAGAGTCCCAATGTTTATGGCGCAACGACGGCGCAGCACGATCAGGTTTGGCAAGAGAAAGTACGCGACGAGCGTTCGCTGCTGAAACTGGCGCGTAACCCTTACATGCTGTTGATGCTTGCCAGCGTCTATCGCCGCAAGAACGAATTGCCTGACAATCGTTATGAATTGTTTCAAGAGTTCGTCGAAGAATTGCTCGACCGCGAGAACGAACGCGAAACCATTCCCGACGAGACGCGCCGCCTGCTCAAACTCAAGCTGGCGCGCGTAGCCTTTGAGATGCAAACCCGCCAACCGACAGCTCATCCTCAAAAATCGCAACAAGCCACCACCGTCATCGCGCGTGATGAAATCGCCTCGCTGATGGAAAACGAAGCGTTGCTCAAGCTGGCAGGCAGCGCCAATCTCTTGCAACTCGGCACGCAAGTCAGATTCGCCCATCAGTTGTTGCAAGAGTATTTCGCCGCCCAGTTTATGGATGCCGAATTCAGAGCCGGTCGCTTGTCTGCCGCTGACATCTGGAAGCCCGCGCAATGGTGGCAACGCACCAACTGGGAAGAAGCCGCTGTCTTATTGGCCGGACTTTATAGCGACGACGCTACGCCCATCATCGAATGGCTCAGTGACGCGCAACCCGAAATCGCCGCACAGTGCATCGCGCGCAGCGGCGCACATACGCCTGAAACGACGCGCGCCGTGATGCGCGAAAAGTGGTTGCCTCGTTTGACCGATGTGCAAAGCGAACCGAACGCACTGGCGCGCGCCGCCATTGGTCGCGCGCTCGCGCAAACCGGCTTAGACAATCGCCACGGCGTCGGCGTACGTGATGGCTTGCCGGATATTGCCGACCTCGTGATTCCAGCGGGATCGTTCAAGTATGGCGACAAAGGTGAGAGCGACAATCAGCCGCAAACGCTCAAGCTGCCCGCCTTTCGCATCAGTCGCTATCCCGTGACGATGGCGCAATTTCAATGCTTCGTTGATGACAACGGCTACGGTGATGACCGCTGGTGGCAAGACTTGGCGGCGGATGAAAAACACCGACGCGAACCGGGCGAACAAGCCTTTAAGTTCGCCAACCATCCGCGTGAAGGTGTGAGTTGGTACGATGCCATCGCCTTTTGCCGCTGGCTGTCGTGGCGTTGGGACGGCGGTTATGACCTCAAGAAAATTGACGAATGGAAGGCGCGCTTGCCTACTGAGTTTGAATGGGAACGCGCCGCACGCGGTACTGACGGCAGGTTGTATCCATACGAAGGTGAATTCGACCCGGCGAAAGGCAACGTAGCGCAAAGCATCGGTGAGACGACGAACGCGGTGGGTATCTATCCGCACGGCGCATCGCCCGACGGTGTCGAAGAGATGAGCGGCAATGTGTGGGAATGGTGTTTGAACAATTACGATAAGAAGCCCGTCGTTGAGGCGCGCAAGGTAAAACTAGATAACGATAAAAACCGTGTCCTGCGGGGCGGCTCGTGGATCAGCAACGATGTCGATGCGCGCGCCGTCTATCGTAGCGACATTCGGCCGGGCCTCCGTCTCAACAATTTCGGTTTTCGGGTGGTGTTGTTTCGTCCCCCTTCTTTTCTTCTCTGAACTCTGTTCTTGGGCGGTGCGCGAAGCGCAGGCGCGTATGCGCCAGCCCGCTGCGCCGCTTTGGGCGCAGCTCAAATTTTTTTTTGCTTTTTGACACTATGCATGACGTGACCAATGATGGCTGGGCAAGGCGACTTGTGGGGTTGGCTGTGACGCACCTGCGGGGCGGCTCGTGGATCAACAACAATGACAATGCGCGCGCCGTCTATCGTAACAACAATCGGCCGGGCAACCGTAACAACAATATCGGTTTTCGGGTGGTGTTGTTTCGTCCCACTTCTTTCGTCCCTCTTCAATGGCCTGACGCGCGGGCGTCAGTGCGAGCCATTACCCTTTTATCAGGATCAATGGCTTCCAGCATTACTGGTCGAGCAAGCTTTGCCAGTCGCGGCGGAGAGTTTTAAGAAGGCGCAGCCTGATCCCGTCCGCACGAGCGCAACACATCGTCGGGCGCATATAGAATGAGCCGTGAGCGGATCAACCGTTGACGGCTCATTTTGCATTCAACCAACCGCCCAACAGCTTGCCGATTTCTGCGACCATCACGCTGACGTGGCGATATTGTCCATCGTTCAACCAATGCCAATGATGGGCGAGCCGCAAATACATCGGTTTAGGGTAGCGCAATCTGCCGAGATTGCGTGGCGTGGTGAGTTACGAAATTGATTGCGTCCACAGGCTCCACGACCTCGCTATTTGAAACGGCGCAATCTCGGCAGATTGCGCTACCGTTTCTGCCGGGTTGTTATTCGGCTTCGAGCGCGGTCAGGTCTTCGACGCCCGCCATATCGGCGAGCATCTTGGTGTAGTTGCGCAGCTTGGCTTGTAACACAATCAATTCGCCGCGAAAGGCTTGGCATTCGAGCGCGTTATCGAAAGCGCCCGCCAACGATTGCTTGTGCCATTTGGCCGTGAAAGGGCGCACGACCTGATTCAACACGACGATGGCGAGTTTGGTGAATTCGATGCAATGGCGTCCGTTGGTTTTGATGATGTCGCGCGTCAACGGAAACAACGCATAGACGCTGGCGAGCGCGGCCTTTTCGTCGCCGTCTTCGTCGGGCAAGGGTTGCGTAGTGATGCGCGTGAGCAATTCGATATACATCGCCCACGCGGCGGCCTTGTCTTCGTCTTGCGGCTTCCATTCCATATCAAGAAAGCCCGCCGAAATTTTCAACGAAGTCATATCCCAATTGTCGAGCCATTTGCTCCATTTCATAGTGATTTCCTCTTTGCGATGGTTTGAGTGGCGCTGCCTGATACGGCAGCGCGCTCATCGTACACATATCGGCACACATCGTCACACATCGTCACATATCGTCACATATCGTCGCAGCTTGAAATCTTCGCTCGCTATTTTCATGCAACTGATAGGGCAAACGCTCCGTAACCGCCACTGCCTGCCGGTTTACCTGACTGAAGCGTCATTCATCTATCCAGCAGCTCAATCTGACCGGTCAGACAGTTTTACTACAAATTGCGGAACTATCTGCAAGCATTGGGGAAATCAGCTTGACCAACCGACGCGGCATGCATAAATTAGCCGCGTTCATCGCATCCATTCGGGACAGCAATGTCCGGCAATCCACAATTAGTAGAGAAGGAGTCATTTCAGCAATGCGCATTCAGAAACATTTATCGTTAGCCCTCGCGGGCTGCTTCGCGCTCGCGGGCGCGTTAGCGTTTTTATCCACTGGCAGTGCAAACACCAAGCCTGCCCCTAAAAAAGTCACATTCACCAAAGACGTAGCGCCCATCTTTAACAAGGCCTGCGCCGAATGCCACCGCGCGGGCGAAGGCGCTCCGTTCTCGACGCTGGCTTATAAAGACGTCCGTCCGTGGGCGAAATCCATCAAAGAGAAAGTCGCCAATCGCGTCATGCCGCCCTGGCATGCCGATGCGCACGTGGGCACGTTCAGCAATGACCGCAAGCTCTCACAAGCCGAGATTGACACCGTCGTCGCCTGGGTTGACGGCGGAGCCGAAGAAGGCAACGCGAAAGACATGCCGCCCACACCCAAATTCACGACGGGCTGGAACATCGGCAAACCCGATATGGTGATTCAGATTCCTGAAATCTATACCTACAAACCCGGCGCGGATGAGTATCAATACTTCGACGTAGACCCGCAGTTGAAAGAAGACAAATACTTCTCAGCCATCGAAGCGCGTCCGACCAATCCGAAAATCGTGCATCACATTATCGCCTTCATCGTACCGCCCGGCGCTCCGAACATGGCGAAGATGAGTGCGGACGCGCGCAACAAAGCCATGGAAGCGCAGTTGAAAAATTCGCCGATGTACCGCGATGGCTTTCTGATGCGCATGAAAGCTGACGCTGCGGTGCAGGACGATAATTGCGCCAACACAGGCGGACGCGGCGGTAACGGCGGCGGCGGCGATATGTTGGCGGGTTACGCGCCCGGTCATAACGCCGATTACTTCCCGGCGGGCGTAGTGCGCAAGCTTCCCGCAGGCGCGACCATCCGCTTCCAGATTCACTATTCCAACCAGACGCTCGGCGGCAACACTGTCGAAAAAGATCAATCCATGGTCGGTTTGGTCTATGCCAAAGAGCCAGGCGACAAACTGATGACGACGGGTTCGGTGGGCAATAATACCTTCAAGATTCCCGCCGGAGCCGACAATCATCGTGTGACGGCGTGCCGTCAGTTGAAGCGCGACACGACGATTTATGCCTTTCTGCCGCACATGCACTTGCGCGGTAAGAGCATGGAATACAAAGCAATCTATCCCGACGGCAAAACTGAAGTGCTGATGAGTTCGTCGAAATATGATTTCGCGTGGCAAACCAATTACACATTGAAAGAGCCGAAGCGCCTGCCCGCTGGTACGCGGCTGATGATTACGGCTTATTACGACAACTCGACGAAAAACAAATTCAATCCCGACCCGACCAAAGACATACGTTTCGGCGAACCGACTTACGACGAAATGATGTTGGGCTTTATGGATTACGTGACCGAAATGCCTGCCATAGCGAAAGTGGATGAGAAGATTTTGGATAGCTACACGGGCAAATATATGCTGGACGCAATGAAGGTGAATCTGAACGTTACGCGCAACGGCAACAAACTCATCGTCAGCATTCCGTTCCGCACCACGATGGAATTTGTGCCGCAATCAGATACGAAGTTTTTCATGCAAGGCAGCGACGCTGAACTCACCATTCTCAAGAATGACAAAGGCGAAGTCGTCGGCGCTGAAATGAATGGACAGAAAGTTACGCGGCTGAAAGAAGAAGCGGCTGGCAGCGGACAGTAAAGCCAGTGCGGAATGTGAAATGCGGAGTGCGGAATTCAAAACCGGCTCCGCATTCGTTTTTTAACCACCAATACTTACAGAGGCTCACGTTATGAATCGAATTCGTATTGCTCTTGTTGCAGTTGCTTGCGTCGCGGCAGCATTGAGTTATTCGTTGCACAGCAGTCAAGCGAACTCACCCGCTAAAATCGTTACCTTCTCAAAAGACATAGCGCCCATCTTCAACAAGAACTGCGCGAGTTGTCATCGTCCGGGCGAAGCCGCTCCGTTCTCGACGTTGGCTTATAAAGACGTGCGTCCGTGGGCGAAATCCATTAAGGAAAAAGTCGCCAACCGCGTCATGCCGCCGTGGCATCACGACCCGCATATCGGCCAATGGTCGAACGATGCGCGCCTCGCGCAAGCCGACATTGACACCGTCGTCGCGTGGGTTGAACAAGGCGCGCAAGAAGGCAACGCGAAAGACCTGCCGCCCGCGCCCAAGTTCACTGAGGGCTGGGCTATCGGCAAACCCGATCTCGTGATTCCGATGCCGAAAGAATTTGTGTTGAAAGCCAACGGGCCTGATGAGATTCAACACTTCGAAGTTGATCCGGGCTTCAAGCAAGACGTTTATGTGCAAATGGCCGAAGCGCGTCCAGGCAATCGCAAGATCGTCCATCACATCATCGCTTTCGTGCAGCCGCCGCAAAAAGAAAACGCTGCGGCGAAAAAGATGACGCCTGAAGAGCGCCGCAAGATGCGCGAACAAATGGATGAGAAGATCGTCTTTTTTCAGGACGGCTTCCTGACCAAAGTTAAAGCCGATGCGCCAGTCTATGACGACGGATGCGCTACGCCGAGCGGAGGCGGGGGCGTATTCCGCGATGGCACGGGTTCGGATGGCGGCGGCAGTGCGTTGCTGGCGGGTTATGCGCCGGGCATGAATCAAGCCGTGTGGCCTGTGGGTACGGTTAAGAAGATTCCGGCGGGATCGAAGCTGATCTTTCAATTGCATTATTCGACCTTCCTCGGCGTGACAGGCGAAGAGCGCGACAAGTCGAGCGTAGGCCTCGTCTTCGCCAAAAACACTGAGCGCGAACTCAAGACGGAAGGCATTGCCAATCATTACTTCAAGATTCCCGCCGGAGCCGAAAACCATCGCGCGACGGCGTGCTGGACTGCGCCCGAAGATTTGCACATCGTGACCTTCATGCCGCACTTGCACATGCGCGGCAAGAGCATGGAATTCAAAGCCGTTTATCCCAACGGCAAGAGCGAAATCATCAGCAACGTACCGCAATACGATTTCAACTGGCAGGTGGTTTATTACGCCAAGAATCCTGTCGCCATTCCAAAAGGCACAAAGATTCTAGTGACGACGACGTGGGACAACTCGACCAAAAACAAATTCAATCCCGACCCGAAAAAAGACATTCGTTGGGGCGACCCGACGTATGAAGAAATGACCATCGGCTGGATTGATTACACGCTCGATAAACAATCGCTCAAAGGCGTGACGGCGAGTACGGGCAGTGGCAACAGCAAGTAAGACTTCCCCTAAAATTAGCTGAATCAACGTAGGGCAGGATTTAATCCTGCCCTACGTTTTTTTATTGGCACTACCGGGTTTTCTGTGGGTGCATTTCATCAGAAGCAGAAATTTTCCATTTGCGATTTTAGATTTTTGATTTTTCATTGCCAGCAGTTTGCCGAGTAAAACCCGGCCATGCAGGGAGAACTTCGGGGCAATGGCAAATCAAAAATCTAAAATCGCAAATGGAAAATTTCTGCCGTACTTCGGTTTTCGTGAACTCTTACCCACACTAAATCCGGTAGGGCTTTTTTATTTGAGATTGATCGTGACGGCGTTGGATGGCTTGCCGTCCACGAGCAGCGTCACTTCTACGTTGCCGCGTCCGGCGAGCGTGCGAGCAAGAGGCAGGTTGGCTTGGTCTACGCCAACGAGGCTGCCTTGCGCGCCTGCGTAAAGCACTTCGGCGTTTGTCCCGCCGATGGTAGCGGATACGTTCGCCAGCGCAGTGCGTCCTCGCAAGCCGGTGCCGAAAGCTACGAGAAATAGTTGGTCGCCTGCCTCAGAAGCTGCGCCGAAATCAATCGGCACGGCGACAAAACGATTCGTCGTCGCGTCGAATTGCGCAACGGGTTCATAACTTTGCGCGCCGTCCGCTTTGACGCGCAAGACAGTGGCGGCGGGCAGTCCGCGTCCGCTCGAATCCGCCGTGAAAAGGCCCGGCGCGACGGGCGCGATTTGCAACACGCCTGCGGCAACCACGTTGCCATTGTGTTTGATGATGACAGAGCCTTCGCCCAGTGCGACGCCACCGGGCAGTTGGTAATTGACCTGTCCCGGCGAAACGAAAAAGAGCGGCGCTGAACGTTCGACGCCTAATACGTCTTTGATCGTAACGGTCACGCCGCCCAACGTTTCAGGCAGCGGCAATGCATTCGCCGCGAGCGTCGCCGTCGAGAGGTTCGCGCCAAAGCCCGCCACGATGGATTCAGCCGCGACCGCAAAGCCATAACTCGCAGCCGAGACACTTGCCACCGCAGGCGCAGGGTTCGCGGTCGTGCCAAAGACGGTGAACTTGAAAGCCGGCGTAACGCTCACAGCGTTAGCCTCTTGCACGTACCAACGTCCGTAAAGCGTCGTGCCTAGCAACGCAGGGTTGTTGGGAATTGCCAAGCCAACTGAGCCGTAACCATTCGCCGCGCCAGTGCCGTTTAACAACAACGAAGTGCGCGCGAACGAGGCTGGCAACGAAGCGGGCGCAGGGATATTCGCAAACACACCGGGGTCGTCTTTATCAATCACGAGCGTCGCCGTCGCTCCACCGGTCGCGCCGTATACGCCCACCGTAAAACGCGGATTGCCCAACACGGGCGGTTCGACGGCGACGACTTGCGGGATTTGTGTGCCCGCTGCGGCCAAGCCCGTGCCGACGATTTGCGGCACGCGCATGGATTCGGCGTAAAGCATCGGACGATCAAAGGGCGGCAGTTCCGCCGCGACGCGCGGGTCGGTCAGCGGACGTTTGAGAAAGGCGACGAGATCGGCTTTTTGTTGCGCGCTCAGATTCCGTGGACGAATCTCATTGCGGTTGGTGTTGGGACCGGGGAAGTCGCCGCCGCGATTATAAAATTCGACGACTTCTTCGAGCGTGTTGAAACGTCCGTTGTGCATGTAAGGCGCGCGCAATTCGACGTTGCGCAAACTCACTGAACGAAAGCGTCCCAGATCATTCTGGTTGTTCGTCACCGCGAAACGTCCGGTGTCTTCTGACGAAGGCCGCACGCCGGTGTTTTGTAATTGGTTCGTACCGAAGAGCGGCGCGTTATGGCAGTCGTTGCAATCGTTCGCGTTGTAAACCTGGCGGCCTCGCGCTTCTTGCGCCGTTAAATCACCGCTGTCTACGGGCGCGCGATCAGAGTTGAGCGTGCGTTGATAAGTCGCCAGCGCCAGCGCAATGCGCACGGGTGTGACTTCGGACGTACCGAAGGCTTCGTTAAAAAGTTCGGGATAGCTGCGCTCGCCGATCCACGCCGTCAACGCAGCGGGAACGGTCGGAGCTAAGGCCAGCGGTTTAGCTGAAGCTACGCGCGCTCCAACATCGTTCCAGTTGCGCGCTTTGTGTCCCATCTCTACGTCACTGACGGGCGGTTCGAGGGACTGGCTTTCAAGCGCGGCTCCGTTGGCGATGACGACGGCGTTCGTGAGCGGATCGCGGAACTCTTGCCCTGCGCGGCCTTCCCAAAACAGCAAGTTGGGATAGCCCGAATTGATGTGCGGCATGCTGCGGCGTTTGGTCACCTGTTCGCGCAAGCCGAACGCGGCACTCATCGTGTAGCTGCCGTTGGCTTGGGCAAACGGTACGCCGGGCGAACCTTGAATGTCGTCGGCGTTGCCGAACACATTGTCAGCGCCGGGATGCCGCGCGTCGGCGTTGCTGTTGATCGAACGCGGATCAGAGCCGCCGCCGCGCGCGAGATGGCAAGTGCCGCAAGCCACCGTCCGCGTCGAAGCCAGTTGCTCATCCCAAAACAACACCTTGCCCAACGCAGCTTTCGCCGCCGTCACCGGATTGCCCGCCGGAGCATTCGGCGGATTCAAGCCCGTCGTCGTACCGCTGCCGCGCGTACCAGTGTCAGGGGCGCTCAAGCCGCTCGCGCCTTGCCCGTTCTCGGCGCGTACCCAATAAAAATAATTTTGCCCTGCCGTGGCAGTCGCGTCGAAAAAGATACCTTCCGCCGTCGTACCCAAACTCGTTGCCGCCGCTGCGTCATTCGTCGTATGCCGATAAATCTGATAGCGCGTCGCTCCGCGCATCGCGTCCCAACTGACGCCGATCTTGTTGTTGTATGAACTATCCGAAGCCGCCACGCCCGTAGGCGCAACGAGCGGTGTGCTTTGCCCTTTCACGGCGAACCAGCCCGTAGCCGTCGCACTCAAAAAGGCGAGCGTCGCTATCGTCAGCTTGATGCGTTGCATAGTTTTCTCCTGAATTGCGGGTTGCAAAGGTCTGCTGACAGACTCTCAGCGCCTAAAACAAAATACTTTCAACGTTAGCTTCTTGCGGAGTTGTCCAAGATGTAGGGCTTGGGTGTTGAATATACTTCCAACTAAAACCGTAGCAACCCCGATGCCGCAATGCCGTGCCGCACCATCCGCTAAAATAACTGAAACAGTGAGCGAATCTGGAATGGCGCGAAACGGCACTGTGGCGAAAGCCGACATACTCGCTCAAGGTGTGCGCCATTGGTGTGGCGAGAATGCGCATGCCACGAGATTAGGGCCGAGCGATTTGAAATTGCACATCGCCGTGATGTTCGCCAGCCCGCTGTTGCCGACGTTGCTTGAACCGAAAAATTAGCACCAGGCAAAGACCACCCAACAGCACGCCCAGCCAGCGCCAGCCCATGCGCGCGGCGGACTGCTTCGCGTGAAAATTCAATTCCAACCCGTGTTGCAAAGCATCGCGTTGTTGCCCGGTGATCTTGATGGCATCGCTCGCCGGAACCAGCGCATTCACCAGATAAACGCTCAACGTAGGCAAGTGGCGGTTTTGAAAATCAAGTTGCTGTTCGTTCGCGGCGGCAAGCACAGCCTTGGCCGTAAACGTCAATCGAATCGTTCCCAGTCCTTCATTCATCGCAGCGCGTTCAGGGAATTGCGCGCCTGCCAGTATCAGCGGCACAGGCTGTTGATTGATCGTCAATGCGAGGTCTTGCCGCACTCGTTGCGCATAAGCCTGTTGTTCTTGCATCGAAAGCTGCCCGTCTCGGTTCGCATCAATCAACGCGAATACGCAATCCGCCGCTTGTGCGCCGGGTATCAAACGCAACTCGATGCTTACGCCTTCAGGTGCGAGCGCGATTTGCGCAACTTGTAAATATTGATCGAGTACGTGCGCCGCCACCGGCTGATGAACGGCGCACAGCAACCACCAAAATAGAGCGAGTCGTTTCATCTTTTCACCAGTCGGGCACCGTAATCGTTCGTCGGGTCGCGGTAAATCGTGTGGATGTGTTCCGTGCTTCCTTGCGGCGAAAATTCAATCAGCAACGTCGGCCCTTGAATGCGGTAATAAGCCACGCTGCCTTTGGTCGTAGGCCCGCTCCACGCAAACCATGTCTCGTTCAGATTGGCTTTGACCTCCGCCATCTTCTTCGCTGCTGCTTCGTCGTTCAGAATGCCGACCCATTCATAAACCACTTCCCAAAGTTGTTCCTGTTGCGCTTTATGCAAAGCCGAAACCTTGATGCCTTCGGGCAGAATCGTCTTGCCGTCTTCGCCCGCGCCCAGCACTAGATTGCGGACTTGATAAGGCAGAATCGCCTGCTTTTGCTGCGCGGCGTCGAGCGCATTGATGAGCGCGAAGCCTTTGTCGGATTCGCGTCCCAGCGGTCGCACCGTCTCGCCATTCAACTGAAACGTAGCGGGTTGCGCGGCGGGCAGGCTGGGCGTCATGACGTTGGCCTTGCCCGCCAGCGTCAGATTGATCGCCAGATGATGTCCGCCGAATTGCAGCATCCACGGTTCAGTCAACGAAGGCGCGCCGAGCAAGGCCAGAAAGTATTCATCGCGGCCAAACATTGATCTGCCGCCACGTCCGCTTTGGCCTACGCGCAGCACTTCATCGCCTTCCATAATCTCTTTCACCTTTTGCAGCCCGGGCTTGCTCAACGCCGTGGCGAGCAACTTCAGCGCGGCTTCGCGTTGCTTGGGCGTAAGGTCGCCCCAGCGCACGCCGTTGCGTGGGTTAGCAGCGCCTACCGGTAAATTCGTCCATCTGCTCTTCAATTCGCTGTCGAAAGCGAGACTGACTTTGGCGCGTCCGGCTTCATCAAGCGTAGCCAGAAAAGCTTTAGCCGCCGCGACCGTCTTGCCCGTAGCGTCGCTGTCTTTCGCCGCTTCGACGCGCAACGGCGGCGCCGGTGTCGTACTGATTTTTTGGGTCTGCTGTTGCGCCGCCCGTAAAGCCCAACCAGCGGCCAGCAACGCAACACAGCATAGCGAGGTGATAACAATTTTTCGTTTCATTGAAAGCTCCGTTTGCGAGTAAGAGTTCGTAGTCCCGCCTTCAGCCAATTGGTCGTGATGACCGAATCATTCCGCCCGAAGGCGGTACCACATACTTTACTTCAAATGTTTGCCAAAAAATTCGAGCGTGCGCGTCCAGGCCAGTTTGGCGGCGGTTTCGTCGTAACGCGGCGTCGTATCGTTGTGGAAGCCATGCTGTTTGCCGTCGTACAT
>JAYSVR010000064.1:0-8056 GCA_043718445.1 Acidobacteriota bacterium
CACGACGAATTTCGCGGCGGAACAAAGCCTCACGCGCGACACGGTGCCGGTCAACGTTGACGCCGTGTTGTTCTGGATGGTTTATGACGCCGAAAAGGCCGCGCTCGAAGTGCAGGATTACGCGCAGGCCGTGAGTTGGGCTTCGCAAACCGCGCTGCGCGACATCATCGGACGCACGACTCTGACCGACCTGTTGCGCGGACGCGAAAAGATCGAAGACGAATTGCAACGCTTCATTGACGCACGCACCAATCCGTGGGGCGTAACCGTGCAATCGGTCGAGATGCGCGACGTAGTGATTCCCGACGCGCTGCAAGACGCGATGTCCCGCGAGGCGCAGGCCGCCCGCGAAAAACAGGCGCGCATCATCCTGAGCGAAGCCGAAGTCGAAATCGCCCACAAATTTGCCGAGGCAGCCAAGTCTTATCACGACAACCCTACGGCGCTGCACCTACGCGCGATGAACATGCTGTATGAAGGCTTGAAGGAAAAAGGCGCGATGATGGTCATACCGAGCACGGCGGTTGAATCCATGGGCATGGGCGGAATGTTGGGCTTGGCGGCGCTGCGGCAACAGCAACTGTCTGAAGGCGGCGACGTTGCCGGAGCTAAACCGAAAGAAGTTGTGTAACGCTCCGAGAAAAGCCAAAACCAAACGGGTAGCGTCAGTGACTGAAGAGTTGACGCTACCCGTTTTGCTTGAAATTTGCCGCCCTCGTTTCACCGACCTATACTCGCGCTTACCGCTTCATCGTCAATCATTTGGCATCATCACGGATTTTTTCAACCATGCATTTCACGTTTACTACGGCAGGCGAATCGCACGGACGCGCGCTCATCGCCACTATCGAAGGGCTGCCGGCGGGCTTGCCCATCAGTCTGGATTTCATCAATCACGAATTGTGGCGGCGGCAGCAGGGTTACGGGCGCGGCGGGCGGATGAAGATCGAAACCGACACCGTGCAAATTCTCTCGGGCGTCCGCCACGGCGAAACGCTGGGCTCACCCGTAGCGTTGATGGTCGAGAACCGCGACGCCGACAATTGGGGCGAAGTCATGGCAGTCACCAAACCCGATGCTCCGCTCGAACGCGACCGCAAGGTGATTCGTCCGCGCCCCGGCCACGCCGATCTCGTAGGCGGCATGAAATATGACCGGCGCGATTTGCGCGACATTCTCGAACGGGCTTCGGCGCGCGAAACCACGATGCGCGTCGCCGTTGGAGCAATGGCGAAACAGTTGCTCGGCGAGTTCGGCATTCAACTCGCCAGCCACGTCATTCAACTCGGCGAAATCAAGAGTGCGGTGACGGACGCGAGCTTCGAACAAATCCGCGCGTTGTATGACGATGAAGTGCTGCGCTGTCTCGACCAACAAGCCGCAGCCGCGATGATCGCGCGCATTGATAAAGCGGGCGGCGAAGATGGCGATACGCTCGGCGGCATTTTTGAAGTCGTCGCGGCGGGCTGTCCGGCGGGTTTGGGTTCGCATACGAGTTGGTCGAGCAAGCTGGACGGGCAACTCGCGCAAGCCGTGATGTCCATTCACGCCGTCAAAGCCGTGGAGCTTGGCGAAGGCGTCGCCAACGCTGCGCTGCCCGGTTCGCAAGTGCATGACGAAATCACTTACGACGCGGCGTCGCACACGTTCGGACGCAGCGGCAATCGTGCGGGCGGACTCGAAGGCGGCATGACCAACGGGCAGGAGTTGCGCGTGCGTGGCTATCTCAAACCGATTGCGACGTTGAGAAAAAGATTGAAGAGCGTTCACATCGAAACCAAAGAAGTGCTGGAAGCCGACTTCGAGCGATCAGACGTGACGGCGGTTCCGGCAGCGGGCGTCATCGGCGAAGCGATGGTGGCAATCGTTTTGGCGCAAGCGATGCGCGAAAAATTCGGCGGCGATTCGCTACGCGAGATGCGGCGGAATTACGAGGGCTATCAACAACAAGTATTGGAGTATTGAATTATGGCAGTACCGGCAAAGCAATTTTACCTGAGTGTTGAGCGTTATCTGCAAGAAGAAGCCGACTGGCCTACGCGGCGCGAGTACGTTGACGGACAGGTTTACGACATGGCTGGAGCCAGCAATGCGCACAACCTGCTGGCAGGCAATTTGTTCGTGGCGCTCTCTAACCAGTTAGCCGATCAACCTTGCATCACTTATCAAAGCGACATGAAAGTAAAAGTGAGCGAGTCAACTTATTACTACCCTGACTTGCTCGTGACGTGCGAAGGCCTGGAAGATGATGCTTATATTTGCGAGTCACCCGTTCTCATCGTCGAAGTGCTTTCACGCACAACGCGGCGCACTGACCGCAGAGAAAAGATGCGGGAATATCAAAAGATGCCAAGCGTGCATGAGTGCGTCTTGATCTCGCAAGGCCGCGTTGCCATTGAGGTATATCGCCGCGCACAGGTTGACGAGCCATGGCAAGTGCAGATTTACACTAATTTGCAAGACGAAATTTCATTTGCTTCAATCGGTGTGCAAGTAAAAGTTGCTGACATTTATCGACGCGTGAAAGTCGCCGCGATTGTAAAAGAAGAAGAAGAACCAAAGACCATAGAGGAAGTTCCCAAAGAGGCTAAATCAGAATGATTTTGAAGGTAGTGAAATACGGTGATCCCGTGTTGGAAAAAGAAGGCCAACTCGTGACTGAATTCGACGGCAAGCTCAACGAACTCATCCAGAACATGTTCGAGACCATGCTCGCCGAAAAAGGCGTAGGCCTCGCCGCTCCGCAAGTCGGCCAGTCGCTGAAACTATTCGTGATGGATTGCAGTGGCGGCAAAGACCCCAAAGACAAAATCGCGCTTATCAATCCGGTCATCAACGAAACCAAAGATACGCAAGTTGGCGAAGAAGGCTGTTTGAGCTTCCCTGACATTTACTTTCAGGTCGAACGTCCGCGCATCGTGACCGTCACGGCCTTTGACGTAAACGGCAAAGAGTTCACGATGAACATGGAAGACTTAGCCGCGCGCTGTGTTTTACACGAAACAGATCATCTTTACGGCAAGCTGTTTACCGACTTCCTCAAAAAGCTCAGTTTCCTCAAACGCGACAAGATCAAAAAGAAGATAGATAAGAAAATCAAATACGGCGAATGGGATTGATCGCAATTGTAAGCCGATGAATCAAGGGCGCGAGGCTTTTATTGCAAAGGCCTTGCGCCCTTCCCTTTTCAGCCATCCATTTTGCGCGTCAGCCGCCTCACGAAAAAAACTTCAAAATAATCACGTTTCACACTTGACACAAAATTTCACCTCGCCTATATTGCGTCCCGTCAACGAAACACATAAACAAATCGCACATTGCACCAGTTAAGTCCGCTAGTGATGAACGCGAAGGCAATTCGGCCTTCCGCAAACACATCAGGAGGAAAACAAATGTCATTCAACAAAATCACCATCGTTGGTTATTTAGGGCGTGATCCCGAATTGAAGACTACGCCGCAAGGCACGGCGCTGTGCAAGTTTTCGATGGCTACGACTGAGCGCAAAAAAGGCGCGACGGGCGAGCAGGAAGAATTGACTACGTGGTTTCGCGTCACCGTCTGGGGACGCCAGGCCGAGCTAGCCAACGAATACTTGAGCAAAGGGCGACAGGTTTATGTCGAAGGCCGCTTGCGCGTCGAGGAATACACCGACCGCGAAGGCAACAACCGCACAAGCCTGGAAGTGAACGCGACCGATTTGCAGTTCTTAGGCCAACGCAACGACGCGAACGCTCCGGCGGCGGCGGCAGTGCCTTACAGCACGCCTGCCAGAAAAGAACCGGTCGCGGTGATGTCGCTCAAAGCCAAGAGCAAAGCGGCTCCGCGCAAAACGAATCCGGCATTGGTCAGCATCGAAGAAGACGACGTTCCGTTTTAATCAGGAGTAGGCAAAAAGGAAACAACAATGGCAACGCGCATTGGCATTACGACCGACCCAGAATCACACCGGCTTTATCTGGAGCGAATGTTTCAAGGCTTGAACCACTGGCGCATCGAAGCCGGGCCGCTGCCCAAAGCCGCCGCGCAACAACGCAAACGCTACCTGGCGACGTGGCGCGGATGTGAAACGCAACGCGACGAAACCGGAGCCGTCAATGCGAGTTGGTACGTTTATTCTTTTAAAGATTAGGCAAAGATGAAGTTCACAAATGACAATTTTCTGTAGGGTAGGTTCTTAACCTGCCCTACCTAATCGGATGAACGGGCAGGTTAAGAACCTACCCTACGAACTTCCGAGGAATATGATATGCAAATCGCCTGTCAAAGATTCAGTTGCCAGAAAGCCGTAGAAGTTTGTTACTGGTCGTGCAAGTTTCGCGGCAAGTGCAAAGACTGGCAGAAGGCTCTCACAGGCGAACCCGGACTGGTCGCGATTCAATCGCGCCTGGAATCGGCGGCAGCGAAAACAGGGCGAGCTTTTGACCCGCAAACGCTCGCGTCTCCCGCCCGCGCAACACGCCGTACGCATCCTCTGGCAATAACTTCAGGCTCGGATGACCAACCCGCAACGGTCACCCTGCCCGTGCCAGTGAAGCAAAACGCAACTGTTGACGCTGCCGCCGCGCATCCCATTAAACGACCTCTTACCTCGAAAGCTATGAACACTGAAGACAAGAAACCCAAACCCGTCGCGCGTCCTAAGCCCGTGAGCAACGGCACGGTGTATTTGCTGCTGCAAAAAAACGGCAAGTACAAAGAATTGCGCGAACAGGATTTGGCCGCGCAAGCGCCGCTGTTGTTGAAAGACAAAACCCTGCGGCTGGTCAAAGGCCAGTTGCTGCGGCCTACGATCAGTTTCACGACCAATGAGGAATAAATGTTATGAGAGCCACGCCCCGTTCTCCGCATTTGGAAAAAGCGATTGCACAAGGTCGCGTCGCCCTTAACGAACGAACCAAGACCGCCGTCGTTAAAACCGGTTTGGTGAAGGCTTACGAGCAAAGCAACTGGAACAATTTCACCGCGCCAGTGCTTTCCGGTTTACGACGGACCTTGGGACTAAAAGCCGAATTACGCGCGCTCGGTTACACGGTGAAAACCGATCACCGCTGACCAGATTTTTAACGAGTTACTACCGCACACAACACACCAATCCAGCGCCTCTGGCCTCAACGAAGCACCACTCGTTGAGGCCATTTTTTATTGAGCGAATGATAGGAATTATGGGACTTTATGAGACCTATGGGACTTATAAGACATCAAGTGAAGCGACGCTTTTGCATTCTTTAGCCTTGCTTTATGCTGCCCGCCTAAGATGAAACGACGCAAAGAACCAGCTTTCTGCCTGATCGTCACGGGCAGTTACGCCAACGAGAACGAAGCCCTGCACGCGCTGCGCGATCCGTTTATCGAAGACTGGGTCGAGCAAACCGGACGCTTCCGCATTCATCAACTCGACTCGCTGATGATCGCGCCCGGCGTTCCGTTGGGGCAGTTGATGATCGAACAAACTAACGATGAAGAGTTTGTCATCACGAGCAGCGATCCCAATCATCAACTGACGGCGCACAAGGCGGCGGCAATAGCCGAAGCGTTGCGCTATCAGGCGATGTTCGATGACATTCAGATTGAGTTGATCGAAACCACCGAGTGAGTTGTAGAACAAGATGGCATCTTGTTCTACAACTCACCGAACGAATTTTATGAAACTGATTTTTATGGGTACGCCTGACTTTGCCGTACCTTCATTGCGAGCGTTGATCGCGGCGGGGCATGAAATCCTCGCCGTCTTCACGCAGCCCAACAAACCCGTAGGCCGCAAACAAATCATCACGCCTCCGCCGGTGAAAGTGTTTGCTGAGGCGCACAGCTTGACGGTTCATCAGCCTACGAAAATCAAAACGCCTGAAGCCCGCGCTGAAATCGAACCGCTGTTGCAATCCGCCGAAGCCGCTGTCGTTGCGGCTTACGGACGCATCCTGCCCGACTGGATGTTGGCGGCTCCGTCACGCGGTTGCATCAACGTACACTCTTCCCTGCTCCCCAAATATCGCGGCGCGGCTCCGATCAATTGGGCGATTGCCAACGGCGAAAGCGAAACCGGCGTCACGATCATGCGAATGGATGTCGGGATGGATACGGGCGACACGTTGCATAAGGCTGCGACGCCGATTGGCGCGAGTGAAACTGCGGCTGAATTGACTGTGCGTCTGGCTGAAATCGGTGCGGCGTTGTTAGTGGATACGTTGGAACGGCTCGACGCGCTTACGCCGCAACCGCAAGACCACGCGCTGGCGACGCACGCTCCGATTCTGAAACGCGAAGACGGCTTGGTAAATTGGACGATGACCGCGCAACAAATCGCCGCGCGGCAACGCGGCTTCACGCCGTTTCCGGGTTGTTACACGATGTTGGGCGAACTGCGTTTGGAACTCGTCGCGTTGCAAGTTGAAACGTCCGTCACAACATCTGCGCCCGCCACCGTCACCGAAATCACGAAAGACAGCTTTGTGGTAGCCTGTGGCGCAGGCTCGCAATTGCGCGTCACGCAAATACAACCGGCGGGCAAAAAGGTCATGCCGGCGCGCGACTTTCTGAACGGCGCAAAACTTGGACTAGGTACAAAACTCGGATGAATAAAACTTGATGAACAAAACCGCACGACTGATTCGCCGTCCTAAAATTGACGAAAGCCCGAAATCTGAAACGCCTTTGCCGCAAGTCGCGCCCGCGCGTCGCGCTGCGTTTGACGTGCTGATGCGCGTCGCCAACGAAGACGCTTATGCCAGCAACCTGCTCGCTTCAGATCAATACGATTCCCTTTCGCGCGAAGACCACGGCTTGCTCAACGAACTCGTTCTCGGCGTGTTGCGTTGGCAGCGCGCGCTGGATTTATTGATCGAACATTACGCCAAGCGTCCGGTGAATCAGCTCGACCGCGAAATCATTCTGTCGCTGCGTTTGGGTTTATATCAATTGCGTTTTCTCTCGCGCATTCCGCCGCATGCCGCGCTCAACGAATCGGTCAACCTCGTCAAGTTGCACAAAAAAGAATACGCCGCAGCGTTTGTGAACGGCGTGCTGCGTTCAGCGACGCGCGATGCCACGACTACTCTTGAGACCATCGTCGCAGCCATTCCCAACGAACTGGCGCGCGCGGGCTTTGCGACTTCGCATCCTTCGTGGCTGTTGAAACGCTGGCAAACGCGGCTCGGCGAAGAAGCCGCCACGCAACTCACGCGCGTGAACAATACGCCGCCGCGCATCGCGTTCCGCTTTAACGAAACGCAAGCACCCGCCGCGCAAACACGCGAATGGCTCGCGCAACAAAACATCGAAACGCGCGCTTCAGCCATTACGCCTGAAGCCGTCGTGATCGAATCAGGTTCGTTAAGCGGGCAAGCCGAACCCATTCAAAACGGCTGGCTTTATTTGCAAGACGAAGCCTCGCAACTCGTCGCGCACCTCACCGTTTCTGAACTCCGCAATCAGCAACCAACCGCACCCCGCATCCTGGATTTATGCGCCGCGCCGGGCAGCAAGTCGTTGTTGATGGCCGCGCTCGCGCCTGACGCAGACATCTTCGCCAATGAGTTATATGCACATCGCTTGCGTACGCTCGACGAATTGCGCGAGCGGTTAGGCATCGTGAACATCCTGTCACAACAGCACGACGCGACCGGCGAGTTGCCCGCCAAGTGGATGGCGCGCTTCGATGCCGTGCTGCTCGACGCGCCGTGTTCGGGATTGGGTACGTTGCAACGCCACCCCGAAATCAAATGGCGTTTGACCGAAGGCAAACTAAAAGAATTGTCTGAATTGCAAAGCGCGCTGCTGGCGAACGCCGCGAACTGTGTGAAACCGGGCGGCACGCTGGTTTACGCCGTATGTTCGACCG
This sequence comes from Acidobacteriota bacterium, assembly GCA_043718445.1. GTDB lineage: Bacteria > Acidobacteriota > Blastocatellia > RBC074 > RBC074 > JACPYM01. Next base: position 7,839 of record JAYSVR010000064.1, read on the forward strand.
AACCCGAAGAAGGCGAAGAAGTCATCGCCAACCTGTTCGCACAAAACCCAAACTGGCGCGACATCACGGCTGAACGATTGACGGCGCTCAATCTCAACCCTGAAACCTTTATGACTGGCACGCATGGCGCTCGCACCTGGCCGCACCTGCACGGCTGTGAAGGCTTCTACTTCTGCGTCCTCCAACCGACAACCGACCACTGACAACCGACAACCGAC
>JAYSVR010000631.1:0-3018 GCA_043718445.1 Acidobacteriota bacterium
TTCTCACCGTCCCCACTAAAGCATCGCAAGCATGACGATGCGCCTTTGCTGGCATTCCTTTTTACTTTGCATGGCTTTTTAGCAAACCGAGACGAATCATTTTCACATACCGAGTTAAGGAGACAGACAAAATGAGTGCAGCGATCAACTATCTTCACACTGCCCCAGTCGCGCCAATTGTCCCAATTGCCACAGACGCTTTGGCCGAAGCCCCGCGCAACAACATCTCTTATTTCGAAGCCGCACCGGAACAACGCTTGCGCCGCGCGCTCGACAAGATCAACGACCTGCAAGCCGAAGTCAGAGTCTTGCGCGATGAGTTGTCGCACGCCGAACGCGCTTCATCGCAATATGAACGCCTGCTGAAAAACGCTTTGGTACGCGAACAGGAACTCAAGGCGCTGGTCGGCAGACATCTGGCGTAAAGCCGCGAACCTAATTTTACGAATCCCAAAGGGCAGTCACGCGCGATTGGTGCGCGGCTGCCCTTTGTTCGTTTTACGGGTTCGGTTTGCGATAAGCTGCAACTCAAGATGGCGCAACCGCAAATCATTCTCGAACCGAATTACTCGCTTGAACTTCGCACGTTCGCCCAACGCGCCAACATGCTGCCGCCGCAAACCGATTTCCTGCTGGTTTATGTCACGGCTTCAAACTTTGAAAAGCTGCCCGCCGATAGCATCGTACTGATCAATCCGAACAGCGAATATGAATTGCCGCGCAGCGAAGTGTTGCTGGTCAGCCTCGCGCCGCCAGCCTTGCTCGAAACGGCTACGCGGTTAAGGCTGCATCGTGAAGCCGCGCTGTTGAGTTTTCGCCAAACACGCGAACCGATCACCGACGCGCGCTTGCAGGCGACGTTGGCTGTTTTAGTCAACGAATGGCAAACCCGTGCTGCCGGCTGGCGCGAAATGCTGGGTTCATTGATTCAGCAATTGACCGTGCATCTGTTGCGGCAACACATCAACGTCGAGCGCTCCGACGAAATCGAACTTTCGCGCGTCGGTTTGGTTGACCGTCGCTTGCGCCGCGCCATCGAATTCATGCACGACCATTGCGGACGCGAACTCAGCTTGCGCGAAATCGCCGAGGCCGCTTATGTGAGCGAGTTTCATTTCGCGCGGCTGTTCAAAAAGATCACCGGTCAAACGCCGCACGCTCATCTTGCGTTAATACGCGTAGAAAAAGCCCGCCGCTTGCTCGCTGAAACCGATTTGCCCATCACCGAAATCGGCGCGCGCGTCGGCTATACTTCGCAAAGCCATTTCACGAAAGTCTTTCGGGATGCGACGGGCGCTACGCCGAAAGCTTTTCGGGACGCGGCGCAAAAAATCACTTGAGAGAATTGTTCATGAAGTTTCGTTACTTGGTTTTATTGTTTGCGGTGTGTTTCGCCGCAGGCTGCGGCCATCTGAAAGCGCACACCGAAGCGCCGCCTGTGGCTGAACCGCCCGCCGATTTCAAACCCGACATTCTCGGTGCTGAACAGCAAACGTCAGACCTTTATGCCGAAGCCAAAATTATCGGTACGATCACTGAGGGCGAACTCGCTGAAATATCCGGCCTCGCGCCCAGCCGCACCGCCAAAGGTATGTGGTGGGTTCACAACGACAGCGGCAACGAAGCCAAACTTTACGCATTGAATGCGCAAGGCAAAAAGCTCGGTGAATTCACCGTGGTCGATGCGACCAACGAAGACTGGGAAGACATGGCTGGATACAAAGGCAAAGACGGCAAGGCCATGCTTTATCTGGCTGACAGCGGCAACAACGGCGGCGAACGCACGGAACTCACGCTCTATCGCGTCGCCGAACCTAACCTCGCCAAAAGCACCAGCGGCGTAACGGCGGCGGCTGAGAAATTCAAATTTCGTTACCCAGCAGGCAAGCCCGACGCTGAAGCCCTGTTCACAGACCCCGCCACCGGTCGCCCTTATCTCGTGACGAAAACGACCAAGCCGCCTTGCGCGGTCTATCGCTTCCCGTGGCCGTTGCGCGCCGACGCGGTGATGACGCTCGAAAAGGTTGCAGGACGCGGCGCAGAAGCCCTGAGCCAACTCGCGCTCGTCACCGGCGCGGCTGCTTCGCCTGATGGCTCGCGCGTCGTCGTGCGAACTTATTTCACAGCGCTTGAATTGGTACGCGCCAAAAGCAAGCCGTTTGAATCCATCTTTGCCGCGCAACCCGAACGCCTCAAGGTTCCGCTCGAACGGCAAGGCGAAGCGATCAGTTACACCGCCGACGGCAAAGCGTTGGTGACAACCAGCGAAAAAATCCCCGCGCCGCTGTTTCTACTGGTTCGCACCGGCAAGTAAAGGCTGCGGGTTTAGTAAGAGTTAGGCAGAAAAGGAATGAAGCACAAAGGAACAAAGAGACAAAGGGACAAAGACGAATCAAAACGTTGGGGTAACCTTTGATCCTTTGTTTCTTTGTCCCTTTGTGATGAGTTTTTTCTGCTTTAGTTTTTTACGGCGCGTGTTGGACTAACAACTCGGCGGGAAGATCGGAATCGTCACGCTTGCTGTCGTCGTCAACGTCAACTTGTGTAAGTTATGCCCTTGATTGAACGCGCCTGCACTCGATGCGGCGTTGGCGTTGCGGTTGATTTGCAAGCCGAGGATGCCGATGTCGCTGCCACCAGAAATCTTCAGCCAGCCCGTACGCCCTGCGCCGATGACTTGATCGTAACGCGGCACCACCCGCAGACGATCATTCGTCAGTGAGCCGCGCGATTGGCACGTAGCCGCAGGCAAAGAGAAGCTGTACGTTTTTTCGGCGTCGTCATACAACAACCCGAACAGCATTCCTAACGTAGCCGCACCCGTGCCCAAGTTGCCGCCGATGCGGTTGATGATCAACAGCGTATCGTTGCCGTCTAAGCGCGAAGGCAGGTTTGACGCTGCCAGCACACGTGGCAGTGGGTTGTAACTCACGCCGTTGAAATTTAACTGGGCTACGTCTGAATTTGCGCTGCACGCAGCCAATCCGCCTGCCAACGCCGCGATGGATTCAGCCGCAA
>JAYSVR010000632.1:0-9042 GCA_043718445.1 Acidobacteriota bacterium
TTCGCGGATCGCCTTTGCGTTTGTGAACTTGAATCCGCTGAAAGTAGAATCCGCCCGTTACAAATCCGCAATGAAAGGAGAAGGAAGTATGGTTGGCACTGCGACGGAATACGCCTTGGCGATTGACACCTTGCCGGTCAATGGCGCGCTCATGCTCTATGACTTGAGTTGGGGCGATTACGAAAAACTGTTGCAACAATTTGGCGAAGCTCCCGGGTTTCGGGTGAGTTACGACGCAGGAAAGGTACAAATTATGCCCGTCTCATTTGCGCATGAATACTATGCCGAATTTCTGAAACGAGTGGTTGAACGATTGAGTTTTATGGCGCGCACGAAAATTCTTTTTTTTGGCTCGGCCACACTCAAGCGGCAGTCCAAGTTAAAAGGGGTCGAACCTGACGCCAGTTTTTATATCCAAAGTGCAGCGGTCATCGGCAACAAAATCAATCTCGACCTCGAACATGACCCGCCGCCTGACGTGATTGTCGAAGTTGACATTCACCATGAATCGCTTTCGCGCTTTCCCATATACGCCAGCTTGGGGATTGGTGAAATCTGGCATTATGACGATCAACTATTGACGATCTATTGCCTGCAACAAAATCAATATGTCGCAAGGCCTGCCAGTCGTGCTCTGCCGATGCTGACCAGCGCCGTACTCACCGAATTCCTGACGCTTAGTAAGTCAGAAGATCAATACGACACTTTGCTCGCCTTTGAAGAATGGCTGCGTGCGCAACAACCACAATAGGTCATACGTGATTATGAAATTGAGACTGTTCGTTTTTGTATTCGCTTTGAGTTTGGCATATTTGCCGTCGGCACTTACTCAGACCAAGCCTTATCAACCATTTGACCGCGCCATCACCAAGTCCGAAGAGAAGTGGGTACGCGAGACGTTCAAGAAAATGACGCTCGACGAAAAGATCGGTCAGATGTTTATGGCCGATGCCTATTACACTTATTGGCAGCGCGACAGCGAACCTTATAAACAACTGCAACACCACATCGTAGATAACAAAGTTGGCGGCGTATTGATTTTTCGCAGCGAAGTCTGGCCTACGGCAGTGTTAGCCAATCGCTGGCAGGAACTCGCTAAAGTCCCGTTGCTGATGTCGGCGGATTTAGAGATGGGGCCGGGCATGCGTTTTGACGATACGCCGTGGTGGGCACCGAATATGGCGGTGGCGGCGACGGGCGATACGAATCTGGCGCGGCTGCACGGCGAAGCCACCGCGTTGCAAGCCCGCGCGATGGGACTCAACTGGCTTTACGCCCCCGCCGTGGACGTAAACAACAACCCTGACAATCCGGTCATCAACGTACGCTCTTATGGCGAAGACCCGCACCGCGTATCGGCTTTCGCACAAGCCTTTATTCAAGGCGCGCAAGCCGCAGGCGCGATGGCTTGTGCCAAACACTTTCCCGGCCACGGCGACACCGCGACTGATTCGCACATCGGCTTGCCGGTGGTGGACGTAAGCAAACAGCGTCTTGATCAACTCGAACTCGTTCCGTTCAAAGCCGCCATCGCCGCCCGCGTAGGCTCAGTGATGTCGGCGCACATCGCCTTGCCGCAAATCGAACCCGAACTCGCTGCGCCCGTGCGCAAGCTCGACGCGAGTGAAGCCACCAAAGCCGAATTCGTTTCGCAAACCGAAGAAGACCGCACGCGCATCACCTTGCCCGGTACGCTGTCGCCGAAGGTGCTGACGGGATTGTTGCGTGAAGAGCTTGGATTCAAAGGTTTGATCGTGACCGATGCGATGAATATGGCTGCGTTGGCTGCGCGCTACACGCCTGCCGAAGCTGCCATCAAAGCGATTCAGGCCGGAGCCGATGTCGTCATCAAATCACCTGACATTGACGCGGCGATTGCGGGCGTCAAGGCTGCCGTACAGAGCAATACGTTGCCACTATCGCGCATTGATTTTTCGGTGATGAAAATCCTGCAAGCCAAAGCCCTGCTCTCACTCAACACACGCAAGACCGTCAATCTTGATGACGTAGACCGTCAGGTCGCCAGTCCGCAATTCAACGCCATCGCGCAAACAATTGCTGAACGTTCGATCACGCTGGTGCGCGATTATCAAAAGCTGTTGCCGCTGAAAGGCACTAAGGCTTACGTGCTGAGTTTCACCGACGACGAAGACAGCGCCGTGACCAAACCTTTCGTGGATGAATTGAAAGCGCGGCTCGCAACCGTTGACGGTACGTTGCTCAATCGCAACGCGACGGATGCGCAAATCGCCGCCGTGCTCGAAAAGATCGAAGCCGGAAAATATGACGTAGTTGTCTATGCCTTAGCGGTACGCGCACGCTCCGGCAAAGGCAGCGTAGCCCTTCCGCCCGTCGGCAAGCGGCTGGCTGACGAACTCATCAAACGGCATATGACTTCGCGCTTGCCGCTGCTGACGATTTCGTTCGGCAATCCTTACCTGCTCAAAGCCTTTCCCGATTCGCCGTCATATCTGATTGCGTGGTCTCCGTTCCCGATCAGTCAACGCGCGGCGGCCAAAGCCGTATTGGGCGAAAGCGAAATCAACGGCAAGTTGCCCGTCACTTTGCCGGGACTGTACGAACGCGGATTTGGGATGAAGGTCGAACGGAAGTAAGCTGTGTTTCAGGCGGCGAAGTAAGCCTGTCCGCTCACCCATTTGAAATCGTAGTAATGCTGAATCATAGGAAAATCTTTGTTGTCGGACACAACGGCGATGCCTGCTTTTTTGGCGGAGACTGCAATCAATACGTCACGAATGAGGTTTTGCTTTGCTGTATGACTGAGAGCGGGGCGCAAGCGATTGGGATTTTGTTTGCGCAAATCACTCAAGTAACGGTGAAGAATGCGTCCAGCCATCATCCAGGCTTCACGGTCAGGAATGAGCAGCCGGCCTTCTTGCTCAAGCTGTTTACAAATGGTTTCTGCTTGTCGCAATTCTTTACTGTCTTCCATCCCAGCCATTCGTTCTTGCCAGACGACTACGGAATGCCATTCGGGCTGCAAGTCGCGCTCACGAATGATGGCTCGATAGGCGATATGCACCTGCGTGTCAAAGAGTACCTTCGACATACGTGTCTTGGAGGAGTTCATGCAATGGGCCGCCTTTTTGATAGTTTTCGTAAGTCGCTTCCAGCGTCAGATAGAACAATTCTTTACGCGTAAGATTTTTCAGTGCCTTCTCATGCTCTTCATCGCTGAGCGAACGGAGCCAGTGCCGTAATTGGTCAATATATTCCTGATATTTCTTTGTTGCTTCCGGTGTGAAGAGTTTTGCTTCGAGTCCACGCGGGCGACGCGGTTTGGTCAGAGCTTGTTCAGCCTGCTTGGTCGCCGTTCCATTCAAGTGTCCGTTTTGTTTTGCCATAACTACCTCCTCAAAATTGCCGCCGCATCATACGTTCCTACTTTCGCAATCGCCAAAACGTCGATAGAGGCTTCGTCGGCGGGATAACCTTCGAGGCTGCCTTTCGACGGCCAACTGAAAAAGGCCGTCGCGCCGGGTACTTTCAAATCGCAATCCATTTGCGCCGCGCGGATGGCGGCGTCTTCAAACGTTACGTTGTAGCCATGCAAAAAGAACAGTGCGTGCGCTGCGCCGTCTTCTTTACGTGCCGTGTCGAGCGCCTGTCGCACTTCGTCAAAAAACGCAGCCCGCTGAAGCGTCGCCAGCGCGCGCAAACGCAACCGGTCATCGCGGAAATCAAAACGTTTCAACTTGGTCAGCCACGACGTACCCGTTTCGCCGAAACGATGCGCTTCGGGGATGAATACGTCAGCGCGCCCGCGCGTCACGCTGTGATTGCGTTCGCCTGTGAACCCGGTGCCATCTGCCGTCGGCTTGCGATTCGTGCCGAACCACACCGGGCAGACGAAGCCTTTTTCATCCCCAGATGCTTTGGAAGATGTAGCTTTGACCGTCGCGCTGCGTTCTGCGTCGCCGCCGCGCACGACGGTTACGCTGGGCGCAGGCGCAGCAGGCAAATCGAGTTGTTGCAACAACGCACGCACGCGGGCTTCGATCACCGCGCGTTCGGCGGATTCCGTCGCGAGCCGTTGTTGAATGACGCGCGCGAGTTCAGCGGCGCGCGTGCGATTGCCGGTACGCACGGCGGTTTCGAGTTCGGCGAGCAATTGCGTGAGCGTAGCTTGGTTCGTAGTCGGCATCGTGAAAAAGCTCCTTTGCGTTTCAAGTTTGTTGCGTATTGCGTAAACGTTTTGCAGTTGGCGAAATCGTCCGCCACCGTAGCGCAAGCTCGCCAAGCTTGCGTCGCGTGGCAGCCGCGCATCTTGATCGAAGCGGACGCGCCGCGCATCGTGCCGTGACGGATGCGTCCAACAGTAATTGCCGTTGCCGAAGTTGACGCCAGCCCAGCGGCGCAAGCTTGGCAGCTTACGCTACGGGTTGCCGCAGCGCCTCCGCCCGCACCTGTTCCAACAAATCATCTACCGCTGCCTGCAATTCGGTGACGTTGATTTGCCGTGAGGCGAGCCAATCCGCCAGCGGACGGAAGGCGGAATCGTCAAGCAAATCGGCGATGCGCGGTACGACCAGCGGCGTACCGGCTTCGTGCGCGCGGCGGAAGTCAATAGCGTAATTGTTCAGCGAGAGTTGTTGCAGTTCCTGCCACCGTTCGGTGACGAGGTGGTACACGAGAGCGGCGAGCATGTGGCGCGGGGCTTCGGTCAGGGCGGTGGGAGTGCCATTGCGGTCAAGATAATTGGCAAGATTATTGTGCGAGTTAGCGCGGTCGCTGGGAGTGGGCAAGGCTTCGCGCAGGGCGAGGACGCGGCGCTGCTGGATGATGGCCTGCGCTACGTCACCTTGTTTGTCGAACAAGTTGGCGAGGGAACTGCGCGTTCGGGCGCTTCTGACAGGATCATGTTGGAAGACTTGGAGGCAGTCTTCCAACTCCGCTTGCGCTTCTCCGAAGCGGCTCGGCAATTCCATCAGCACACTGGCGCGGTTCATCCGATCTCTGGCGATGTCTTCCGCTGGACGATTTAACGCTCGTTTACTTCCAGAGCGACATCAATACAAGGCAGGGCGGCTGCCCAGTCCTGCTGGGCAAAGTGGGCTTCCCTGGCGATGTCGAGCGCGCTGATGAACGCGCGGGAGAGGGATTCGGAATCGGGTGCTTCCAGCACAGGCTGGTCGGAGTCGAAAGCATGCTTGCGACCGGACGGGGATTTTACGGATTTTGCAGAGGCTGACCATCCGTAAGGTTACGCGATTTTCAGCTTTGGCCCGTCGTCAAAAAGTCGCGCAGGTGTTCGAGTCGTTTCAGCCGCGTTTCATCTTTTTTGTCCGTTGCCAGCCACTTGAGCAACTCGTTGCGCTTGGCGGCCGTGAGCTGTTCAAAGGCCGTTTGCGCGGCAGTGTCGGTCGTGAAAATTTCTGCCAAGTCAGCGGGGAGTTCATCTGCGCGCGCAGTTTTATCGAGTCTGAGGCTGACGCTTACGACCTCGCCGGTTGCCAGATTGGTAAGCCTGCGAATTTGGGTGTCAATGAAAAGCCGATAGGCTCCGCTGCCGCGCGGCACCAGCACGGCGGGTATTTCACGTTCATTCAAGGTAGCGAAGACCGTCAGAAAGCCGTCATTTTCGGTGGTCTCGCTGATGGCGGCGCTGATGGCGGGCGGGATGTTGAGATAGGGGCGCTTGCGTTGTCGGTAAATTTTCGTCGTGAATTGCCAAGCCATGTTTTCCTCACAGGTGGTTGAATTAACTTTGTAGATCAAGTTCGTAAAAATTATGATGCAGCCGGGAACTTTCCCCAACTCTTGCAGTCTAACAGGCTGTCGTTACAAAAAAAGACACACGCAACGACACGGCGCGAATGAAAACAACGCCGCCCTCACAAGCGGCACGACCAGTACGAAAAAAGAAACTTCATCGGAGCGCGCATGCTGGCTGAAAAAGAAGCATTGCTCATGGCTGGGATCGAAACTGTCGCGGTGGCTGACGCCGCGAACAGTAAGGCTGTGCCTTACGATTTGTGTGAAGCCCGCCTCATCGCGCGCCTCAAAGCTGGTGAGATGGATGCCTTTGATGAACTGGTCGCAGAATATCAACCGCTGGTTTATGCGCTGAGTTATCGCGTACTCAACAACGCCGAAGACGCGCGCGATGCGACGCAGGAAACGTTTTTGAAAGTCTATCGCCACTTCGCCAACTTTCGCGGCGAGGCGAGTTTGAAAACCTGGGTGTGCCGCGTCGCTCTCAATCAGGCGCGCAGCAGCGAACGCTGGTGGCGGCGACGCTTTCGCAAAGAGACCTGTTCGTTCGATGCGCCGTTGCGGCTTAACGAAGACGACGGCCCAACGTTGAGCGAAATGCTGGCAAGCAGCGGCGCTTCACCCGAAGCCGATACGCTCTCGCACGAACGCGCCCGCCAGTTAGAACGCGCGCTCACGCATTTGAAAAAAGACTTTCGCGTGGCCGTGATCTTGCGCGACCTCGAAGGGCTTTCTTATGAAGATATTGCTTACGTGACCGAAACCCACGTAGGCACGGTCAAATCGCGCATCGCTCGCGGACGCGAAATGTTGCGAGACCTCTTGCAGTGAAAGACGCAGTAACGAATTGATAAAAAGGCTTCGCGGTTGGCCGCGTAGTTGCGGACGTTTTTCGACGCTCAATGCCGATGGGTCGGTGGAACGTCAGTAACGCGAACCAACGATGGGTCAGCAACTCCCGTTTTGGTTCAAAGCAACACGCGCCCGCAACTACGCGGCGAACCGCGCAAGCTACTAGCAGAGAGAAGAAGGATTCGCAGTGTTGTTCGTGAGAAGTTTTATGACGTGCAATGAATTTCCCAAAGTGATGTCGGCGCAAGTGGATGGTTATGCCACCGAACGCGAACAAGTCGCGTTGCAAAGCCATCTGCGGGAATGTGCTGATTGTCGTCGTTATGCGGCTGACTTGCGCGGCTTGCGCGCTGATTTGCGTGCGCTCGAAACGCCGCGACCGGCTTCGGCGTTAGGACTCGAACCGGCTTTCGGCGGCACGGCGTTGACCGCACAAATTCAAATGGCGCTGCGTCGTCAGGCTCCCATCGTGAAAGCCGAAACGCGCCGCCGCGAAGACCTGATGGACTGGTGGATAATGCGTTTATATTCGCAAGGATTGGCGACAGCGGTTTCCTTCGCATTGTTATTGTTTGTGGTCGCGGCAATTTTCCGTCCGGCTTATCGCACGTTGGCTTTGTTTGACGCCGCGCGGCAAGTCGCTTTTGAACCTGAAATCACTGACGATCCGGCGATTCGCTTTCGCGTCTTGCTGGCGCAACCTGCGCCGCCGCCAACTTTCAGCCCTGACCAGGCGTTACTTGAACTCGGCGAGCGCATGCCCGCTGACACTGAAATTATCGCTACGGTAAAAGTGAATCATCGCAACGGACGCGCCCAACTTGATTACGTAGTGAGTCCGAACGATGCCGCCACCGAAGACGCAATGCTGACTGACCGGCTGGCGACGGCTTTTCACGACCACGCCAGCTTTCAATTGCCCGACGGACGCAGCCGCGCCAACAGCGATAACGCCGTGATTCTTTTCGGCAAAGTAAATATCTCCGCTCAACTCGATTAACGCCCGGTGTGGCACAAGATGGCATCTTGTGCCACCAACTTCCGATAGCTTCCGATCATCAGGCCGCTGATTGGATAGCATCTTATTCACTTAACAAACCACGATGAAGCTACGCGCAATTTTCTGCGTGCAGGGATTCGTGTCGCCGCAAGGAGGCTTTGTGCATACCAAACCCAACATCAACGTCACGCCGTTGATAGACGTACTGCTGGTCTTGCTGATTATTTTTATGGTGATAAGTCCGCGTCGCCCCAGCCGTTTTGTGGCGCAGGTTCCTGAAAAGCCTGCGCCCGAAATACCCAACGTAATTATTGAGAACAACGATGCTTTGCAAGTGTTAGTCAAAACCGACGGCACTTACTCTCTGAATTCACAGCCAGCCGCGACGCTGGTTGAACTTAACGACTGGTTGCATCACGCGCTGGACGGACGCCCTTTCGACCGCAAAACCGTATTCCTCAAGGCTCCGCCAGGCATGGCTTACGGCCACATCGCGCAGGTGATTGACGTGATGAAATCGGCGGGCAGCGCGCCCATCGGCTTGCAAGTTGACGATTTGAATTAACGAAACACTTCGACCCATCGGCACGAGCGACTACTAAAAAAGGAGAAACGTTTATGTTCGACAAACTGGTTGAATCTACGAATGAAAAGAGACAGGGACGCGCCGGGCGCATCTTCTTTCTGACAACATTGGTTTATACGCTGCTGTTAAGCGGCGTAGCCATCTCGACGATCTTGGGCTTGAATCCTGCGCTGGCTGACTCGTTGAGTGTGTCAGTCCATCTCGCGCCACCACCGCCTCCGCCAGGCGCTGACTTGCCACAACCTTCCAGAACGTTATTGACGAAGGCTCCGACGACTGCGCCAGTTACGGTTGTGCCGCTCAATCCGCCGCCGGTTGCCAACCTGAAAACTATTATGGACGAGGCAAATCGTCCGCCAGTGGTTTTGGGCAATCGCATTTGCTACGGCTGCCCGACTTCAGGTAGTGGCCCGAGTGTAGGCATCATCGGTGGCAACCCCTTAAGTGAAGCGCCGCCCGAACCGCCGCCTGCTGCCAAACCGAAGGCTACGCCTGAGCCTGCGCCGGAGCCCACACCTGCAAAAATCGTCATAGTGTCTCGGATTTCGCCCGGCCTGGTGTTGCGGCGTGTGTCTCCGCAATATCCGCCGATGGCGAAAAGCATTCGCCTGCAAGGCGCAGTGCAAGTGCAGGTGTTGATTTCAGAAACAGGCCACGTGCTTTCAACCGGAGTGGTCAGCGGGCATCCGATTTTGCGCGCCGCCGCTGAAGAAGCCGCGCGTCAATGGTTGTTCAAGCCGACGATGCTTAACGACGTGCCGGTGAAAGTGCAGGGCATTCTCACCTTCAACTTCACGTTGAATTAACTCGTCAGTGTCAGTAGCCCGCGCGTAAGCAAGGGCTGCATTGAGGTAGCGTCTACTGATTC